>CALVDT010000001.1 GCA_944326385.1 uncultured Bacteroidales bacterium
CTGACGGCAGCGAGAAGAAAGAGACCAGCAGGACTAAAAAGACTGCAACGGCAAAAACTTCTACTGAAAATCCTGCTGCATAACCCGTAGCAGAGTACCAGAAGAAACAGGGGGATGTCCTTTATCGGGATGTCCCCTTGTTCATATATGGATGTCTGCTTGACCGTCACTGTTGCTGCGTTGAGAACACATCCTTGATTTCCTGCGAATAGACTATGCTTCCGTGGGGGAATGTCAGTTTACGGTTCTGGAATGTCCTGCCGTTGCTTGTCCTTATGAAGTCTCGGACACCTTGACAATATTCCAAATGACGGTACATGTGGGATTGCAGCCAGTTAATGCCATGTGTCATTGTAGGGTCTGGAGTGAAGTTGCCGACATCTACCATTCCGTCTTTGCCCTTTAACAGGAAACAGAGGATAAAGGCTTCTATCTCCTTGTTTAGGCATAACTTGAAATCCAGTTCGGTACATCCTCCATATCTCAATCCGGTCCAGTAGTAGGTATACCCGTTCTGGTCTATGCGTGGTGTGAGGATGAGTGAAGTATCATCATAGTTCTTTGCTGCGATTCTGATGATGCTGATGATTTGTTCCGTGCTCATGTTTTTCAGTTCGAGCCGCTGATAAGGGATAAATGATTGATTGTTCATAATGTTGATTTTAATTGGTTGTCAAGTGGATATAACAGAAAAGGACAGGATATTTCACCTGCCCTTTGTCGTTACTTGGATTGAGTTTGTTTGGAAGTTGAATTGGAATAAGGTTGGAGAATGGGTTGGTTAATGCTCACTTTCCGAATTATCCAATTCTATTAAGTAGTTGGTTTATCTGCTATTATATATAATAATTTGATTTACATAGACTTATTGACGCTGTGTTTTTTTTGAGGGGTATATATTTTGAAAATTTCACAAAATATAGCGTAGCCTGTAAATAATTGTATTATATAGCATTATATGCAATAGGCTGATTCACAGCAGATTCTTCATCGCTTCATCTATCTGGGAGTTCTCGAAACTGTCAAGGTAGATTTGTGTTACTTTCTCTGAACTGTGACCGAGGGATTCCGATATGATTGCCGTGCTTACTCCAGACCTCTTTAGAACAGTGGCGTATGAATGTCGGGCTACATAGGTGGTGAGAATGATTGGAATATCCAGTTTCTCCCCAATCCGTTTCAATGCGTGGTTGGTCGCTTTCATTGCCTTGTGAATCCTGTCCCGTTTCTGGGTCTCTGTCTTGTGGATGCGCCTGTCAAGAATGGGAAACACATAATCATCCTGTCTTGCATCTGTTTTCCTGTACTTGTCTATGATTTCAAGTGCGAGTGGCTGCAACTGGAACGATATGAGTTTTCCCGTTTTCTGTCTGTGATAGGATAACCGTCCCTCGAAGATGTCGCAGTATCTTATCCTTGCCATGTCTGTGAGATTGATTCCGCATGACAGATAACTGAACAGGAACAAATCCCTGCCGAGTGAGAGATACGGGCTATGATAGGTAGTGACTGTACGCAAGTCAAGTTCGATTATCCGCTTTATATCCTCTTTAGATATGGCTCTTTTCATGGTCTGCTCATGGAAGTCGCTTACCTTGAAGTCATTGAACGGATAGTTGTCCCTCTTTACCACCCTGTCGGTAATGGCTCTGTTATACAGCATCCGCAAGGCTCTGAATCTTATGCCGATAGTGTTTGCCTTGTTCCCTCTGCCACGGAGATACAGTTCATAGTCCCGAAGCCATTTGAGGTCAATGTCGGAGAAATAGAAGTCCAGTGTCTTTCGGAAATGCAGGATAGAGGCTTTTAGTTCATCCACATTCTTCGCATATCCGTACCTGTTCTCGGCTTTCAGAATCTTCACGAGGTTGTCGAGATATTCTCCGAAGTTCATCTGTCTTACGGGATTCTCAACTCTCTGGACAAGGGTTTCGAGGGTATAGTCCTTGCCCTCTACCTTGAATTGGGTAATCTGTTCCCGATACTGTTTGGACTTCCGTTCAATTACATTCAGAATGGCATCACGGTCGGGACAGTTCCGTTTCGGTGTGTTCTTCTTGAAGTCCCATTGAGACTGATTTGCGGACAGGTGTAGGCTAATGTATTTCCGCTTTCCGTCCTTTGTCAGCCGTAGCATAATTGGCGATGTACCGTCAGCAAGTATCTTCGAACGGTAGCACACGACATCTAAATAAGTATTCATCAGTGGATTAGATGTTGTGTTCTGGTTTACATCTCGGTTTACATGAATCAGTCAGACAACCCTCCAAAGCCACAATGTCTCCACGATTTCAGACACACCAAGACACGAAAAAAGCACCTGCGTCGCTGCAAGTGCTTGATTTTCAGCGGCTCCTGAACCAGGACTTGAACCTGGGACCCTCTGATTAACAGTCAGATGCTCTAACCAACTGAGCTATTCAGGAATATTTCTGTCCGTACTTGAAACTGCTGTTTCTCGTTCGGGATTGCAAAGGTACAACAAAATTTTATAGCTGCAAATTTTTCTTGGCTTTTTTTCTATCTTTGTGGAAAATTTTCCGTTTGACACAAGAATAATTCAGCATTGATATGGATATTGACCTTTTGTCCAAGATGGTCAAGGAACTGATCCTCGACAATGACAAAGTTGTATTGCCCGGTCTGGGGACTTTCGTGGCCGAATTTGTGCCGGCTGCGTTTTCCGACAGGGGATTCACTATAAATCCTCCTTACCGGAAGCTTTATTTCCGTACATGGACAGGGCAGGATCGGGCATTGGCGGAATTGTATTCAAGGTCAAACGGAATCAGTCCCGATGTGGCTGAAAGGGTGCTCGCTGATTTCCTCTCGGAACTCAAGACAGTGCTGAAGGAGAAGAAGACAGTCGTATTCCCCGGACTTGGCAGGCTCAGGGCCACCAAGGAAAACAATTTCTTTTTTGTCCCGGAAGAGGATCTGGACATTTATCCGGAAGGAGTGGGGCTTGCTCCCATTTCCCTGAAGTCGCATCAGGAGACCAGGGAAGAAGTGGCGGCTGCCATGGGAGAGCTCAAGACACTTATAGTACATAAGGATGAAGGTCCCGTGGAGACTGATGAGATTCCGGCAGAAACCGGACAGAAGCAGGAACCGGAGGAGTGCCCGGCTGCCGAAACGGACATTGCCGAGGATGCGGATATCCCGGAAGATGCTGTCCCGGAAGCTCCAGCCGCCTCTGAAGAACCGACAGTCACTGTAGATACAGCTGCCTCTGTCCCTGCCGATACGCCTGCAGCGCCTGTAAGATCCCGCAGGCTGGTTTACGTGACGGTGGCGGTGATAGCCGTTGCAGTGCTTGCCGTGGTGCTTTTCGTGCTGCTCAGCCGGCTTAATCCGGGTCTTTTCGACCAGATGCTTTACAATGAAGACCAGCTCAGGGTTCTGGACTATCTTTCAGAATAGGCAAAGTTTGTTTCTTGCGAAATAAAGTATTAATTTTGCGCGCGGAAAATCCGGAGCGCAGGTGTCCATGTTCCGGAAAAATATTGGCACATGGAGAAATCTTATCATCAGAATTTCAATATCCCTTGTTATGACACGGATGCCGGACAGATGCTTAAGCCGGTGTCATTCATGAATTACGCGCAGGAAATCGCCAATTGCCATGCATCGGTCCTCGGTTTCGGCTATGATGACATGATCCGGACCAGAACTGCATGGGTGCTTTCCAGAATGCATATAATCTTCAGGGAACTTCCGAAATGGAGGGACAATGTCAACCTCAGGACATGGCATAAGGGGCCGGAACGTCTTTTCTATATAAGGGATTACAGGATGACAGATGCGGAAGACAAGAGGGAGCTTGCCGTAGCCACCACTTCATGGCTTGTCCTCAATATAGATTCAAGAAGACTTGTCAGGGAGCCGCTGCTGGATGAAGGGAGCATATGCAAGGAAGATGCAATCAGTCCTTCCTGTGACAAGATCAGGATTCCGGACGGGCTGGTGACGGACTTCGCGACAGAGCACCATATCTCGTATTCGGACATCGATCTGAACGGACACGCGAACAATGCCATGTATCTGCTATGGTCCATGGATGCAGTCGGAAACGATGTCACTCTATCCAGACATCTGAAGGAAGTGAAAATAAATTTCAACCATGAAGCCAAGGCGGGGGACTGTGTGGAGATCCATGTCGGCAAATCTGCCGAAGGCGGGGACTTGAGGTACTGGGTGGAAGGTCGGCTCCGTGATGCCGAAGACAAATCTTCATTTGTCGCTGAATTGCTGTTTTGACTATTGAAAAGGAAAAGATATTATGCATGATTTGTTTTTTGGTCAAGGCACCGGGCATTCCATAATGTTGCTGGCATTTGTCATAGCGGTAGGTCTGCTGCTCGGTAAGATCAAGGTGAAAGGGGTGTCCCTCGGCTCTACCTGGATACTTTTTGTAGGTATATTCATGAGTCATTTCGGCTTCAGGGCAGATGCGTCGCTGCTGCATTTCCTGAAGGAATTCGGCCTTATCCTGTTCGTGTTCTCGATAGGTCTGCAGGTCGGGCCTGGCTTCTTCCATTCATTCAAGAGCGGAGGACTCAAACTCAACATGCTGGCTGTGGCTCTTGTGCTGACAGGTGTGCTCACCACTTATGTCATACACCTTGTGACCGGAGAGAATCTGGTGACCATGACCGGTGTCATGTCTGGAGCCGTGACAAATACCCCTGGTCTCGGAGCTGCGCAGCAGACTTATCTGGATGCTACCGCAGGTTCATTCGTCCATGAGATAAATTCTTCGGAGATTGCCTCTTCACTGGCGTCCGGCTATGCCGTGGCATATCCTGTCGGTGTATTGGGCGTAATACTTGTCCTCATGCTTACGAAGGCGATATTCAGAATCGATCTCAAGAAAGAGGCCGAGATACTTGACAGCAAGGAAGTGGGAATGGACTCCCCGCAGAGGCTTTCCTTCTGCGTGAAGAATCCCGCAGTCTTCGGCAAGACCATTCTCGAAGTCAGCAAATCCATAGAAAACAAATTCATAATTTCAAGGGTCTACAGAGACGGTACTGTCATAATGCCGGTGGCTTCCACAGTACTCGAAGAGAATGATGACGTGCTTGTGGTGACTGCACAGAATTCAATAGAAGCCGTAACCGTGCTTTTCGGTGAGATGATAGACATGCCTAAGGAAGCCTGGGACAAGATCGATGCCTCGATGTCGGTACGGAAAGTGACTATCACCAGGACCTCCATGACCGGAAAGAAACTGAAGGAACTGAAGATCAGGACAAATTACGGGGTTAACATCACGCGTGTATCCCGCGGCGGGATTGATCTTGTGGCCAATCCGGATCTTATCGTCCAGATGGGCGATGCCCTTGTAGTCGTGGGTCATGACAGCGATATCAACAAGGTGGCCAAGTTCGTTGGCAACTCGAGGACAGGCCTGAACCATCCGAATCTTATTCCGATATTCTTCGGAATCGCCCTCGGTGTGCTGTTCGGATCCCTTCCTATCATGATACCGGGCATCCCGCAGGCCATCAAGTTCGGACTTGCCGGAGGTCCGCTTATCATAGCAATACTTCTCGGCTATTTCGGACCGATGCTGAAGATCACCACATACACCACCATGAGTGCGAACCTTATGCTCAGGGAAATCGGCATATCCATTTTCCTTGCCGCAGTGGGGCTTGGTGCAGGCGAGACCTTTGTCGAATCGATAACGAACGGTGGTTACTGGTGGATACTTTACGGTGCACTTATAACTCTTGTACCTACAGCGCTTGTGGCTATTCTCGGAAGGCTTGTCTTCAAACTCAATTTCTATCAGATCTGCGGTCTGCTTTCTGGAAGCTGTACCAATCCTCCTGTGCTTGCATTCGCGCAGAACGCTTACGGAACGGACTATACCTCTGTCAGCTATGCTACGGTGTATCCGCTGGCCATGTTCATGAGGGTGCTTGTCGCGCAGATCCTGATATTGATAGCGATAGCCTGACGTTAATGACATGACAAAGGAATACGTATCGGAGATTGCAGCTTTCATAGCACGCTATCTTTCCCATATGCTTGGAGCCGGAGTCCATACTTCAAGGGTGGTCAGGAACAGCAAGCGCATCGGGACGGCTCTCGGTGTGGAAGTCAGTGTCCATACCTCCCAGAAGACGGCGACATTGACAGTCAGGGAAAAGGACGGCCGGAACATGGATACGATGGTGGTCGATATCCCGGCCTTTCCGATAAGCTTTGAATGGAATGCAGACCTGAGTGCCCTGAGCTGGGCGGCATTCGACCGGAAGATGACACTCGACGAAATCAGGTCCAGATTCGATGAACTGGCGGCCAAGCCTGGCATGAATCCTGTCTTTGTCCTTTTCATGGTTTCCCTTGCCAATGCTTCCTTCTGCCGCCTTTTCGGTGGAGATATCTGGGCCATGCTCATCACATTCACGGCTACGATGATAGGTTTCTTCACCAGACAGCATCTGACAAGGAAGAAGGTCAACCATTACATAGTATTCATCGTGTCGGCTTTTGTGGCTTCGATCTGCGCTTCCACCGCACTCGCCCTCGGGATTGAAACTGCGGAAATAGCCCTGGCCACGAGCGTGCTGTATCTTGTGCCCGGCGTCCCCCTGATAAACGGGCTGATAGATATTACGGACGGGCATATCCAGATAGGTATCAGCAGACTTGTCAATGCCCTGATGCTGATAGTGTGCATAGCCATAGGACTTTCGCTTACGCTTATACTTGTCAAAGACAGCCTGCTATGAAAATCATTCTCGACATACTTTCAGACGGACTTTTCGCTGCCATGGCAGCCATGGGATTCGGTTCCATATCGAATCCTCCTATGAGGGCATTCCCGTACATAGCCATACTTGCAGCCACAGGCCATGCCGCCAGATATTGCCTCATGACTTTCGGTGGAGTGGACATAGTGTCAGCGTCTCTCGTTGCAGCCTTCATCATCGGGACAGGCAGTGTGTTTTTCGGGAAAAAGGTCTTCTGCCCCATGACGGTGCTTTACATACCGGCTCTCCTGCCTATGGTGCCGGGGACTTACGCATACAAGACCGTCTTTTCCCTGATCATGTTCTTCCACGGGATTTCATCGCCGACAAAAGGCAGCGAATATCTTCAGGAGATGATATTCAACGGGGCAGTGTCTTTCAGTGTCCTTTTCATGCTGGCCGTGGGGGCGACAGTCCCGGTGTTCCTGCTCAGGGAAAGAGCCAATTCCATGGCAAGAGGGTCTAAGTTCATATAAAAACACGTCACGCTGATGAAAGAGACAGTCTGGAATTCCATTGCAGAATACAACATGGCCACCTGGCCATGGCAGACAGCCTTTATCCTTGTGGCCTACGCTCTTGTGGCCATACAGTATTTCAGACCGTCATCCTGGTCCAGGGCTGCCATCAAGATATACATGACAGCCGTATCCCTGTGGATAGCATTCGTGTATTACATGGGATTCGCTTCCGGACGCGACTACTCGAATATCATGACCATATTCTGGTGCATGATGGCTTTGTCATGGATCTATGATATCGTCACAAGGTTCTCATTCTTCGAGAGGTCCGGCAGGTTCACGACTGTGTCAGGTCTTGTAATCCTGGCTCTTCCGTTTGCCTATCCTTTCATCTCGATATCGCGCGGGCTTGAATTCCCGGGAATCACGACTCCTCTGCTGCCGAGTTCCGTGGCCTTGTTCATGCTCGGGACGCTGATGACCTTCAGCAGGAAGATCAATTTCTTCGCTTTCATTTTCATCCTGCACTGGTCGATCATCGCCATATCCAAGATCGGGATATTCGGGATGCCCGAGGATGCACTTCTTGCTGCGGCATGCATACCGTCCATGGCGATATTCTTCATCAGGTCCATGCGTACCTTGCCCGAAGTCTCCAAGCCTTCTGCAAAGACAGTCGGGCTGTTGATTATTTCCGTATCTTTGCTGCTGACAGCCAGCCTTGTCATGGCATGATAATATTACGTAATCATGTTTGAATTGGTATATCCGGAGGAGCCGGCTCCCGTGCTCCCTCCATTTTCACTTGACACGAAGGCGGAACACCAGGAAAAGCCTGAATATTTCCCCGTCATCGAACCTTCCGGACTGGTGACCGGAAGGGCAAGCCGGAGATATTGCCATAGCGGAGCGAAACCCCTGCATCCGGTAGTGCATCTGCACATCATAGACCGGACGGGAAGACTTTATCTCCAGAAAAGATCCATGCTGAAGGATATCCAGCCGGGGAAATGGGATACGGCCGTAGGCGGACATGTCGACTATGGCGAGAGCATTATCGAGGCCTTGTACCGTGAAGCTTCTGAAGAGCTCGGTTTCAGCGAGTTCAATCCGGTGCATCTCATTTCGTATGTGTTCGAATCCGAAATAGAAAAGGAAATGGTGAATGTCTTCGCCGCCGTCGGGAATTTCCGGCTTTCACCGGACAGGGATGAGGTCGATGACGGAAGGTACTGGGACTTCAAAGAAATAGAGGAAAGCTTTGGAAAATCAGTCTTTACTCCTAACTTTGAACAGGAGTTCACCAGAATCAGGACAAGTCTCGCGGCATTACTGTGAAGACTGTCTGACGTTAATTGCAGAAAATTGGAAAATCTTTTTGAAACAGGTCATCCGTCATGCGGATGTTATGGACTCGGAATGTGCCGGGAGATTCCGGGCTTCTCGTTCCGGTCGGCTGAGTCATTGAAAATGCTGGCCGGACTTGTCAGGGAAAAATACATGATGCTGGATCTGAGGGAGGAGCAAGCCGGAGGCCGTGTCTGCCAGGACCGCTTCATCTCGATCGCTGAGGATACCGGTGCCGATATGCTGTATTCCGGCTATTATGAACAGGTGCCGGGGCCGGACGGCGGGATGCAAATGGTCAAGCATCCGGTAATAGACTGCCAGGCAGGAGCCCTGAGGGATGATTTCGATTTCGGTCCTGTCCTTTTCTTCCGCACGGCCTCTTTCAGGAAGGCTGTGGCCGGGATGCCCGACGATTACAGGTACGGGGCGCTGTACGCCTTGAGGCTGTCCATGGACAAGATAGTGCACGTAAATGAATTCCTGTACTCAACAGTCCCCGCAGACCGGAGAAAGTCGGGAGAGAAGCAGTTCGACTATGTGGATCCGAAAAACAGGGATGTGCAGATTGAAATGGAGAGGATATGTACCGCATATCTGAAAAAAAACGGGGCATATCTTTCACCGGATTCAAGACGGTGTGTCCGATGGGACGAGACAGGAGACTCCTTTCCTGTGAAAGCGTCGGTGATAATCCCTGTGTTCAACAGATGCAGGACTGTCGCGGATGCCGTCGGAAGCGCCCTTTCGCAGAAATGCCGGTTTCCGTTCAATGTCATAGTCGTGGACAACCATTCCACTGACGGCACCACTGAAATACTGTCTGCGATAGCCGCTTCTGACGCCAGGCTGGTGCATCTGGTTCCGGAAGTCACGGGACTCGGCATAGGAGGGTGCTGGAACTATGCCCTGGACCATTGCGCCTGCGGAGAATTCGCCGTCCAGCTTGACAGCGATGATGTCTATTCCTCTGATGACGTCCTTGAGCGTATTGTCGTGGAATTCGGGAAACAGGACTGTGCGATGCTTGTAGGTTCCTACATGATGACTGATTTTTCACTGGAGCCGATTCCGCCCGGAGTGATAGACCATAAGGAATGGACAGACGGGAACGGAGCCAACAATGCCCTGAGGATAAACGGGCTTGGCGCACCGAGGGCATTCCGTACGTCTTTGGTGAGACGGTTGCGTTTCCCGGATACGAGCTATGGGGAGGACTATGCCATGGGGTTGAGGATCAGCCGGGAGTTCAGGATCGGCAGGATATATGATGTGCTCTACTATTGCCGGCGCTGGGAAGGAAATTCCGATGCCGCACTCGGCATAGAGAAGGTCAATGCCAATAATTTCTACAAAGACTGGCTCAGGACAGTGGAGTTCGAGGCCAGGATAAGGTACAACAAGGCAGCAATGCCGCAAGACAATTCTGTAAAGTGAAGAATCTGGACAAGTTCATAAAGGACCAGCTGTCGCTATGGCCTGAAGCCTGTGCGAATTTCCGTTCATTGAGAAAGGTGGAGACCCGGAAAATGATGGTCGGAGGTCTGGAGGTGGTTCTGCAGCACAATCCTGCGAGGATCATTTCTTCAGCGGCCAAGGTAGACCCGGAATCGCTGAAGCGCCGGAAATGTTTCCTCTGCAGCGGAAACCGGCCGGCAGAGCAGACGAGTCTTGATTTTGACGGGCGTAAAGGCAGGAAATACGATATTCTGGTGAATCCGTATCCTATATTCAGGAATCATCTGGTAATAGCCATGAAAGAGCATCTTCCGCAATCCATATGGAGACGCTATGTGGACATGCTTGATATTGCCAGGGCTTTCCAGGACCATATCGTTTTCTATAACGGTCCGCAGTGCGGGGCTTCCGCTCCGGACCATCATCATTTTCAGGCAGCGGCACGCGGCCAGATGCCTCTCGAAACCGATGTGGACAGACTTCTGGACATGGAGCCATCTCCGGAGCGTCCTGTCCGGGACCTGACTTTTCTTGCATCCTGCCTTGATGCCGATCTTTTCCATTATGGAAAATATCTCCCCGGCATATTCATAATCAGGGGCAGGACCTCCAAATCGGCGGCAAAGCTTTTTTACCGTCTTCTTGACTGTACCGACCGGGACGGAATCCGTCCGGAACCGTTGTGCAATGTCTTTGCGTGGTACAGGGACAAGGAATTCCGGTCAATAGTGGTCTTCCGGTCTTCACACAGGTCACATCATTATTTTTCAGACGGCCCAGACCATCTGACCATGAGCCCCGGCTGCGCAGACATGGCCGGCTGCCTTGTCGTCCCCGTTGCCGGGGAGTTCAGGAAGATAGACTCCGGACTGCTTTCCTCTCTTTTGTCGGAAGTGGCACTCGGAAAGGAGGCTGAAGCACGTATAATCGACAGGCTGACCCGTGTGCAGAATACTGTGTCCGTGGGTATATTGTCCTCAAGGGAAATATCGTTTGAAATATTGTCCGACGGAGCCGGGCCGAGAAAAGCCGTATGGCGTGACGGCAAGATCGAATATGACGGTTCCAGGTACGATGAACTGTTTTTTGAAGCGAGGACCCTGTCCACGATGTTCGCTGAGCCGTCTTTCATGCTTTTTGACGTTGTCATAGGACGGGGATTCCACTGGGAGAGGAAGGAGACGCAGAAATTTGCAGGAGCCTTGAAGATAATCGTGGACGGGGATATGCTTACGGCAGTAAACATGGTCGGAGTGGAGGATTATCTGGTGAGTGTCATCTCGTCGGAAATGAACCGGAATGCACCGGCGGCTTTTCTCAAGGCACATGCCGTGATATCGAGGTCGTGGCTGGCGGGACAGATGCAGAGACAGCAGGACTGCTCATGCCGCCAAGGAACGGAAGATAACGGGGAAATCATAAGATGGTACGGAGGAAATGACCACAAGAGGTTCGATGTATGTGCAGATGACCATTGCCAGAGATATCAGGGTCTGACCAGGGCTTCGGGAAATGCCGCCCGTGATGCCGTAGATGCCACGTGGGGTGAACTTCTGAAGTACAATGGTGAAGTCTGCGATGCGAGGTTCTCGAAATGCTGCGGAGGTGTGATGGAGAAATTCAGCACTTGCTGGGATGATTCCGACCATGAATATCTTCGCGGATTGTCGGATACTGTGCCGGAAACAGAAACGGACCTGTCAGACGGAAAGACTTTCAGGACCTGGCTGGAAGAAGACGGAAGCGGGGCATTCTGCGGTAAGGCTGCCGGAAGGATATTGTCGGAAATATTGAACAATTATGACCTGGAGACACCGGATTTCTTCAGATGGCAGGCAGACTTCCGGCGGGATGAAATCTCCCTTCTTTTTGCAAGGCGTTCGGGCAGGGATGTAGGGGAGATACAGGCTCTGGTGCCGGTTTCAAGAGGGGTTTCAGGCCGGATTTCCCGGCTGAAGGTCATCGGGGCGGCAGGGACAGTGACAATAGGCAAGGAACTCGAGATTAGAAGGGTGCTGTCGGAGTCGCATTTGAAAAGTTCCGCATTCACGGTCGATTATATTGACCGGAAAGGCAATCTGTTGCCGGCAGATGCAGTGGAAGAGGCTGCCGGAAGAGGAGAGCATGTCGAATTCTCGGGAATAAGGCTCAGAGGGGCCGGCTGGGGACACGGGGTCGGCCTCTGCCAGACAGGAGCGGCGGTCATGGCTTCGGAAGGATATGGCTACAGGGATATACTGAGACATTATTATCCAGGGGCGGAAATAACAGGAGACAAAGGGATATCGGACATATATTGCAATCATGAGGAACTTTAGAGACAATCCCTGGGCATGGGTGCCGACCCTGTATTTCGCTGAAGGAATCCCGTATTTCATCGTCAATACAATTTCCGTGATAATGTTCAAGAAAATGGGCATGTCCAACGGAGATGTCGCCATGTATACCGGCATCCTGTATCTCCCATGGGTCATCAAGCCTCTGTGGAGCCCGTTCGTGGACATAATAAGGACGAAGCGCTGGTGGGTGGTGTCCATGCAGATACTGATGTCGGCCGTGTTCGTCCTTGCGGCTTTGTCGCTGCCGCATCCTTCACAGGCAGTCATAGATTCAGGGCATGCCCCCGTCTCCCTGTTTACAGTCACCCTTTGCCTGTTCTGGATAGCAGCCTTTGCATCCGCTACTCATGACATCGCTGCAGACGGATTTTACATGATCTCGCTGGATTCAAACAGACAGGCGCTTTTCGTGGGTATACGCAGCACATTCTATCGTCTTGCGTCCATTTTCGGACAAGGGGTGCTGGTGGTGATAGCCGGGCTTCTCGAGACCCGTACGGGAAACATCCCGCAGGCATGGTTTGTCACCATGATTGTCTGTGCCATTCTTTTCACCGGTCTGACCCTGTACCACTCCTTTGCCTTGCCCGAAGAAAAGACGGCTGCCAGGGAAAACGGTCATGCACGGAACTTTGCAGATGTCCTGAAGGAATCGGGCCGGACATTCACTACGTTCTTCCGGAAGAAATACGTGTGGGTGGCAATCCTGTTCATGCTGCTCTACCGGCTGCCGGAGGCGTTCCTCATAAAGATGATGAATCCTTTCCTTCTCGATCCTGTGGAATCAGGGGGGCTCGGGCTTTCTACGGGAAACGTGGGTATAGTCTACGGGACGGTAGGCGTGGCAGCATTGACTGTAGGAGGAATCATAGGCGGTATAGCGGCTTCCTGTCTGGGCTTGAAGGAATCATTGTGGCCGATGGCATTGAGCATGACCCTGCCTTGCCTGACATTCGTCTATCTGGGCATGGCGCAGCCGGATAATTTCCTTGTGATAAATCTTTGTGTATTCATCGAGCAGTTCGGCTACGGCTTCGGATTCACTGCCTACATGCTTTATATGATATATTTTTCGGAAGGGGAGTTCAAGACGTCGCATTATTCGCTGTGTACGGCTTTCATGGCCATGAGCATGATGATTCCGGGAATGTTTGCCGGATATCTTCAGGAATGGCTCGGGTATGTGGACTTCTTCTGGATGGTGATGCTTTGCTGTTCCGCTACTGTTGCGGTCACGGCTTTTCTGAAAATAGATCCGGGATACGGAAAGAAAAAACGACAGATATGAAAAAGATAATCACGGCGGCCGCTGTCATGACATGCTTCCTTCAGGGAGTCCTGACACCTGCACATGCGGCAAGACGGAATGCTGAAGACAAGGTGATGCCTGGAATAGAAGTGCTTGCGGAACGTGGGTTCCCCGGCCTGAAGGGAAAAAATGTGGGACTTGTGACCAATCCGAGCGGAGTGGACAGGAATCTCCGCTCCACAATCGACATCCTGTTCAATGCTCCCGGAGTAAGTCTTGTCGCCCTCTTTGGACCGGAGCATGGGGTCAGGGGTGATGTCTATGCCGGAGGCAAGGTCATGGACAATACCGACCCGTCCACCGGGCTGCCTGTGTATTCCCTTTACGGAGCCACCAGGAAACCGACACCAGAGATGCTGGAGGGGATAGATGTAATGGTTTATGACATACAGGATGTCGGTGCCCGTTCCTATACGTTCATCAGCACCCTCGGTCTTGTGATGGAAGCCTGTGCCGAGGCCGGTATCGGGGTGATGGTCCTTGACCGTCCGAATCCTCTCGGAGGGGAGAAAATCGAGGGCAGTTATGTGGAGGACGGTTATTTTTCATTCGTGAGCCAATACAGGATACCTTATGTTTATGGACTTACAGTCGGGGAACTCGCTTTGCTGATAAACGGTGAGGGACTCAACTGCGGACAGCTCGGCAATCAGAAGCCTTCGCGCTGCGACCTTACCGTCATTCCAATGAAGGGCTGGCGCAGGAGCATGACATATCAGGATACCGGACTTCCCTGGGTCCTGCCGTCTCCGAACATCCCCTGCCAGACTTCACCGGTGAATTACTGTGCTGCCGGCATCTGCGGTGAACTGTATGGATTCCTTAACATCGGGATAGGCTATACGCTTCCTTTTCAGGTCTTTGCCGAGGAGTGGATAGATGCCGGGAGACTGAAGGAGTATCTGGATTCAATGCGTCTTCCCGGTGTGGCGTTCAGGACGATTTATTTCAAGCCTTTGTCTGGGCGTTCGGCAGGAAAGCTTGTACAGGGAGTGCAGTATTTCTTCACCGACTATTCTGCCGCCCGTATCACCGAAGTGCAGTTTCATGTCATGGAAGCCATAGCTGCACTGTATCCGGACAGAAAAGCTTTCGAGACGGCTTCCGGTATCGGCCTTTTCGACAAGGTCTGCGGTTCGCCGTATATCCGGAATACCTTCTCGAAGTCGTACAGATTCGATGACATACGCGATTTCTGGCGCAAGGATGAGCAGAATTTCCGCCGTCTCTCTTCCCGGTACCACCTCTACCGATAATCCCTCTGGCATCTCAGTATCGATTGCCGGCAAGTGTCTTGTTCTGTCATCCTCTTCTTCTCCCTTCGGATTGATATTCTGTATGAATTGCGTGTAAGCGTTTCCGGACTGTTTTCCTGTCCGGAAACGCTTACACGCAATATCCCTCCCCATTCAGAATATTAACCGAAAATTAACCCTATTTAACAACATCGTAACCAATCCGTAAAATTACCGCTACTTTCCCGCTCTACCTTTGCCGCCGGAAAAATATTGAAAGTAGTGAGAAACTTGAGACTTGTTCTGGCTGCCGCCGTTCTTTTTTTCAGCCAGATTGCGACCTGGGAGTCGCTTGCCGCACCGGAGAATACCGGTGATATCATTAAAGGGATTGTCATCGATGCTGAAACCGGGGAGCCTCTCATAGGCGCGGCAATCCTTGTCAGCAATACCACGGAAGGAGTCATCACCGATCTGGATGGTACCTTTGCCGTCAACCTTCTCAGAGAAAATACACCTCTCGAGGTTTCATACATCGGCTACATGACTGTGCCGTTCTCCATAGAGACTTCTTCAGGAAGCATCGAGCTTGTGGTAAGCCAGGAATATGCTTCAATCATATCCCTGAACGGGAACACCCTGTCCATAACCATGCAGCCTGACGGCGAGATGCTGGAGAATGCAGTAGTGACCGGCCGCAAGAATCTCGAATCCCTCCAGGCTCTCAGGAATGAAAGGATAACATCAGGCTTCGCCATAGAGAATATAGGAGCCGGTGAAATGAGTATCAAAGGCTTGTCAAATGCCCAGGAGAGTGTGACCAAGATGTCGGGCATTTCAGTGGCGGATGCAGGCCAGCTGATAGTCCGTGGCCTCGGGGATAGATACAGTACGACGACCCTGAACGGTCTCCCGATAGCATCTCCGAATCCGGACAACAAGCTTATCCCTCTGGACATATTTCCTGCATCCACTATCCAGAACATCACGGTCAGCAAAGTCTATGAAGTGAGTTCCTATGCCGATTATTCAGGAGCCCATGTGGACATCAGCACAAAAGAAGGCAAGAGTGAGGATTTTTTCAATGTGTCATTCTCTACCGGAGGCTATTTCAACACTTTTGCGGCAGGCAGCTACAGGACGATGGACTGTCCGTCTCTCTTTGTGACCCCGCGAATTGATGCCGCCGCAGATAATATCAAATATTCGGAATTTGCACAATATTCCAGGAATAACGAGATATTCAGTACCGGATTCTCCACTTCCCGAAAAACCGTCATGCCGGATCTGGACGGAAGCATCGGTTGGGGCAAGACACTCACATTCGGCACCCATGACCTGAGCATCCTTGCTACGGCAAGCGTCAAGTCTGGAGACGAAATCTACCGCAATGCGTTCTACAGATCATATGAGGCAAGTTCTTCCGGCAATATGATGAGCAATTACAATTATGACAGCTATACCCGCAAGCTTGACATAGCCGGCCTCGTGAATCTCCAGTACACCTTCAAGGAAAGTGATAATCTGAGTTTCACCATCTTCTATGCCAGGAATGCCAAGAACACGCATCTTGACAGGACCGGATATGATTATCTTGAAACCCTTGACCTCATAGGACGCAACCAGGTATCTCATTTCTACAAACTGCAGGACTACCAGTTGGCCGGTCATCATGACTTCGACAGATCATGGCTGCTTGACTGGGGAGTTTCGGCAAGTTTTACAAACAGCGACGAGCCTGACAGGCGGCAGGTGATGTTCGAAAGACTTGACGATGGAACTGTGACCTTCTACGATGAAAAGAAACAGGAGACGAACAGATATTTCGGCAGACTTGCCGAAAATGAATATGTGGCCAATGCAAAGGCGACGCACGCATTCGATGACAAGGGTAACAAGATAGATTTCGGTCTTTCCGCCAAATACAAGACCAGGAATTTCGGAGTGACAAGATTCGAATACGATCTGCTTTCATATGATGAACCGCTCGCCGATCTGGACAATCTCGACCAATGGTTTGCTTTCGACAAAGTCTCGGGCGGAATCATAAACATTGACAGGAAAAAGCACAACAGGGACAAATATGATGCATACAGTGTGGTCGGAGCCGCATTTGTCGAGACTGATCTGAAATTCGGCCGCAAATGGTCTCTGAATGCCGGGTTCAGGGCTGAAATGAGCAGGCAGAATGTGGCTTACAGCACAGACGTGGAGAAAGCAGT
The DNA here is from genome assembly GCA_944326385.1 of uncultured Bacteroidales bacterium. Classification (GTDB taxonomy): domain Bacteria; phylum Bacteroidota; class Bacteroidia; order Bacteroidales; family UBA932; genus Cryptobacteroides. Next base: position 17,139 of record CALVDT010000001.1, read on the forward strand.
CCGGAATCTGGACGCAATCGATATCTTCCCGGCCGTGAACCTGCGTTATGACGTTACACCACAGCATTTCCTGAGACTTTCCCTTTCCAGGACCATTACCCGTCCTTCCTTCGTGGAGATGGCTCCGTTCCTGTACCAGGAAAGTTTCGGAGGCGCGCAGATAATCGGTAACCAATATCTGGAGAACGGATACAACTACAATGTCGACCTCAAGTACGAGTTCTTCAGGGACAATTCCGATGATATGTTCGCCGTGACAGGTTACTATAAATACCTTGAGAACCCTATTGAACGCACCCAGAGAGTGAAAGGCGGGGCTACGGAGCATTCGTTCGAGAATGCCGAGCGCGGACTTGCTGCCGGGGTGGAACTTGAATTCAGAAAAACCATAATAGAGAATCTCCTGCTTTCGGCGAATGCATCCTATATGTACACTGACGTGAAGCTCCCTGCAGGCGGTGTCTATACAAACATGCAGAGGAATCTTCAGGGCGCATCACCATACCTCGTCAATGTCGACCTGAGCTATACTCCGGAATTCAGAAACGGTTCATCATTGACTGCCGCCATACTGTATAACCTTCAAGGGCCGAGAATCCAGGCGGTAGGTATAATGGGGCTCGGAGATGTGATGCAGCGTCCGTTCCACAGCCTGGATTTCAACTTCTCCTACAAGTTCGACGAACATTTCTCGGTGAGCCTTTCCCTTAACAATCTGCTAGACTCTCCTATGCATCTTGTCCAGGACATACCGAATGCCGACCGTACGGTAGATGTGGAGAAGTGGAGGATAGGACGTGGTTTCGGCATAGGTATAGGTTACTCATTGTAAGGACATAAATAACAATCAGATACGTTTAATTTAAACAAAAATCAACATGAAAAAATTCAATTTCATTGCAGCTGCTCTCATGGCGACCTGCTGCGCATTCACTTTCGTTTCATGCGACAAGGGGGATGACACTCCCGAAGAGGAAGAAGGACTCCACGGCTACGTTACTGAGGATCTTACTCTTGAAGAAGGTCAGACATACTATCTGAGCGGCAGCCTTCAGGTACAGGCGCCTGCTACACTCACCATTGAGCCAGGCGTGACTGTAATAGCCCGCAACAACGGCCAGATCAACTACATCCTTATCGAACAGGGAGCCAAGATCAATGCTCAGGGTACAGCAGAGAATCCTATCGTCCTCACTGCTGAAAACCAGAAACATGGTGCATGGGGAGGACTTCATATCTGCGGTCGCGCCCATACTAACGTAAGCGGCGGTCACGGTGTCTCAGAGATAGGCAATGCCCCGTACGGTGGTGATGACAATACTGATAATTCAGGCGTAATCAAATATGTGAGACTCGAATATACCGGCTATTCTCTCGATGAGGATCATGAGGCTAACGGCCTTTCTCTTTACGGTGTCGGAAACGGTACTCAAATATCATATGTACAGGCTTACAAAGGCTCTGACGATGGTATCGAATTCTTCGGTGGTTCAGTGAACATAGATCACTGCGTAGTAGTGGACTGCACCGATGACTCTTTCGACTGGACAGAGGGCTGGAACGGAACAGCGCAGAACATAGTGGCATACCAGATATCATCAGAGTGCGACTGCCTTATGGAGTGCGACAACAATGGCGACAACTTTGCTGCCACTCCGTTTTCCCGTCCTACAGTCAAATATGCCACGTTTGTAGGAAACAACAGTGACGACAATACCAGAGGCCTCCGTTTCCGTGCTGGTACTGAGGTTGAACTCAGTTACGCTCTTGTGACCGGTAAGGCAAAGTGCATCACACTTGAAACCGAGCAGACCGATGATTCTTTTACAAGAGACACGGATCCGTCTACTATCACCTATACTTACATCTCCTCAGATATCGAAAGCAAATGGACAGAAGGTGAGGAGCCTGATGATGTAGAGGTGACAGGAGAATATGCGAGCGATGACTTTACCGCTACCGGAAACAACAATACGATAAATTACTCGTTCGAGAACGTATTTGCCGGCAACTTTATCGGTACAGTAGGAGAATCTGGCGCCGTATCTTCAAGCAGTGACTGGACAAAAGGCTGGGTAAGGGCAAACTAGTCCGCCATCCTTCTTAACACGGAATCATCTCCGGATGCCATCGGTATGATATTGCCATGGCATCCGGAGTCATTTTTCACTGGAATCCCTTCTTCTTTTATCACATCTATAAGATGCCTGGCCACGGCAGGAGCAGGATCTATGATATTCACCGATTGTCCGGTGATTTTCTTTATGACATCCATCAGGAAAGGGTAGTGGGTGCATCCGAGCACTATCGTGTCCGCACCGGCATCCAGCAGCGGCTGCAGACTTGCCTTCACCACTTCCTCCGCATGGTCTCCATGAAGTTCACCGCTTTCCACCAGTTCCACGAATCCTTCTCCGACATGCTCCACAACGCGGATTTTTCCGTGTGAGATATCTCTTGTATGGCGGTACTTTTCGGCTTTGAGGGTTCCTGCCGTGGCAAGCACTCCGACCACTCCGCTCCTTGTCATCGCTATTGCAGGTTTTATCGCGGGCTCCATGCCGATGAACAGGATATGGTCGCGACTTCCGTTGCTCAGCCGTAGCATCCGTTCTCCGGTTGCCGGATTTTCCGGATCAGAGAATTCCGCTCTCAGGGTACTTATGGCTGCTGCCGTGGCTGTGTTGCAGGCCACGACTATGATGTCAGCTCCTTTTCCGATGAGCATTTCCGAGATTTCACGGGCGCGTGATATGATGAAATCCACAGGTTTCTCTCCATACGGGCAGTTTGCATTGTCTGCAAAATAGACATAATCTTCTGCAGGAAGAAGTTTCCTGATCTCCCTGTACACCGACAATCCACCGACTCCTGAGTCAAAAATCCCGATCATATGACAGTTATGCTGATTTTTCATGTAAAGATACATCAAACCTGAGAGTGGTGCAAATAAAGAGGGGCGGCCGGAAATTCCGGTTCGTCCCTCTTTATCTGACGTCAGTCCGACGGATTCATGTCGTTCAGCACAGGGAATCGAGTTACCCCTTGCTGTCCGGTTCAGTCAGCTCCTCCACCGAGAGCTTTGTAAAGCGTCACCATGTAGGCCAGCTGATTATATTTGTCAGATACTACGCTCAGCCGGGCATTCAGCAAAGACTGCTGCGCAGTCAGAAGTTCCAGATATGAACCGTAGGCTGATTTCCTGTAGAGCAGATCGGCAGTCTGCACAGTCCTTTCCAGATCCACACACTGGGCCTGATGTTTCTCCATCATGATGCCTGCTGTCTCGATGGCGAAGAGGGCATCGTTCACTTCCTGTCCGGCATTGAGGATTGTCTGCTTGTAATTCAGCTTGGCTATCTCTTCTTCAGCCTTGGAGATACGGAGGTTTGACCTCAACTGCCCCTGGTTGAAGACGGGCTGGGCAAGCTGCGCCACTGCATTCAGAAGTACGCCTGCAGGGTTTGCAACCGCCTGTCCGAGACTGTTTGTCCATCCTGCGCTTCCCGAAAGGGTGAGTTTCGGATAGAAAGCTGACCTGGCCTGGTTGGTCGTGTAGTATGCAGCTGCCAGAGCCATCTCTGCCTGATATACGTCAGGCCTGTTTGACAGGAGCTGGAGAGGAATTCCTGCGCTGAGTGCAGAGTCCGGGAGTTTCTGATCTGCCAATGTGCTTCTTTCTATGGTTCCGGATACTCTTCCCAGCAGAGCGCAAAGGGCATTTTCAGTCTCCTTCTGCTGCTGTTTGAGCTGGGCGTTAGATGCCTCGAGGCCATAGAGATTTGCACGGGCCTGGGTCACTGCATTCTCGTTCACGGTTCCCACTCTCATTTGCGCCTCGAGAGTCCTCACCTGCTCTTTCCAGATTACAACGCTCTCGTCGCTTATCCTCACCTGCTCGTCCATCATCAGAAGGGCATAGTAGCTGGTGGCGATGGTTGAAATTATCTGCGACTGGACGGCCTGTCTGTAGGCTTCCTGCTGAAGCAAGGTGGCCTGGGCCTCTCTTTTTGCGTTCAGCAGTGAACCGAAAAGGTCGATGTCCCAGCTGACGTTGCCGCCGAGGTTGTAGCCGAAGGTGGCCTTGTTCCCGTCTATGCTGGATACGGAGCCCTGCGGAGACAGGTTCAGCGATGGAGAATATGCCCATTTTGCGGCATAGAGCCCGTCCTGTGCCTGCTGTACCCTTAGTATTGCGGTCTGCAGGTCGGTGTTGTGTACGAGACCCGAGTCTATCAGGTCTTTCAGACAAGGGTCTGTGAACAGCTCTTCCCACGGCATGGTGCCGAATGAAACGGTGTCTTCCGGGTTTGCTATCAGTTCGGCCCGGTACAGGCTGTCCACGTTTACCTGAATATCTTCAGGCCTGTGGTATTTGCGGTATATGGAGCAGCTGCTGGCCATTACCGCTATCATTGCGAATAATATTGTTTTTCTCATATCTCACTCTCCTCTAACTCCCTGTCCTCTCTTCTCTTGCCCATGACTCTTTCTTCGATGTACTGGAATACCACGAAGAACATAGGGGTGATGAACAGCAGGGCTATGGTTCCGATTATCATACCTCCGACGACACCGACACCGAGTGACTGGTTACCGTTCGCACCGACACCGGATGCCGTGACGAGCGGAAGCATACCGAAAATCATCGTAAGCACTGTCATGAGGATAGGTCTCAACCTGACTCCTGCAGCTGCTACCGCCGCATGACTGAGCGACATGCCTTGTTTTCTTCTCTCGGTGGCGAATTCAGTGATAAGGATGGCCGTCTTGGAGAGCAGACCAATCAGCATGACGACACCGATCTGCATGTAGATGTTGCTTTCCAGTCCCCACATCCTGGCGAACAGGAAGCTTCCCATGATACCGAACGGTACGGAGCAGATGACCGCGAACGGCAGGAACAGACTCTCGTACAGACCGCAGAGGATCAGGTAGATGAAGACGATGGCGATGATGTAGATGATGGTGGTCGAGTGCGACTCTGCCAGTTCGGCCTCTTCCCTTGTCATGCTGGAGAATTCGTAGCCGAATCCGGTAGGAAGCGCAGTCTTGGACACTTCCTGGATGGCTGCGATGATATCTCCTGAACTGTATCCTTCAGCAGGCATACCCTGGACCGTGATGGAAGGGAACATGTTGAACCTGTCGAGGTTTTCCGCACCGTATGTCTTGCTCAGGGTGATGAACTGGCTGACTGGAGCCATTCCGGAAGGTGTCTTTACGTATATGTTGTCCAGAGCCTGCATGTCGTCACGGTAGTCCGGCTTGGCCTGGAGCATGACACGGTACATCTTGGTGAACCTGTTGAAGTTAGAAGCGTACATACTTCCGAGGTATCCCTGCATGACTGAAAGTACCTGATCGCTGGTGATTCCTGCGCGCTGGCACTGTGCAGCATCCACATCCACCTTGTATTGAGGGAAGTTCGCACTGAACGAAGTATATGCCATCTGGATTTCAGGCCTCTTGTTCAGTTCGTCGATGAAGCCCTGGGTCACATCGAACAGTGTACCCATACCTTTTCCGGACCTGTCCTGCAGAGTCACGAAGAAGGAGTTACCTGTACCGTAACCGGAAATCATAGGCGGAGCGAACACGAATATCTGTGCGTTTTTGATATGTGCCGTGCGGGCGTATATCATGTTCGACACAGCGGTGTTGCTGTTCTCCTTTCCAGGACGCTCATCCCATGGCTTGAGCTTGATGATCATCATACCGTGCGATGCACCGGAGCCGCTGAAGCTGAATCCTGACACCTGGTTGTACACAAGTATCTGCGGCAGATCCTTGATGCTGTTTGCCACTTCGTCGAGGGCCTTTGTCGTCTCGTGGAGTGTACTTCCAGGGACGGCATCCACACTGACGAAGAGCGTACCCATATCCTCGTTAGGCACAAGCGATGTCTTGCTGGTGCTCATCAGGTACATAAGGACACCTACAGCCGCTATCAGTATCAGGCAGGCCGCCCATTTGTTCCTGATGAAGAATGTCACACCGTGCTTGTATTTCTTGGACATGCTCTGGAACGCAGCATCGAATGCGAGCCTGAACCTTGTCGAGAACTGCTTAGGCTTTTCACCGGGTTTCACTTCCTCGTTCGGTTTGAGGATGAGGGCGCACATCGCAGGCGAGAATGTCAGGGCGTTGACGGCGGAAAGGCCCACCGCCACGGCCATGGTCAGACCGAACTGCGTGTAGAATACACCTGAGGTGCCGCTCATGAACGATACCGGGATGAACACAGCCATGAAGACGAGTGTGGAAGTCACGATGGCGGATGAAATGCCGTTTACGGCATCCACCGTAGCCTTGTACGGTGACTTGTAGCCTGCATCGAACTTCGCCTGCACCGCCTCCACCACGATGATGGCGTCATCGACTATGGTACCGAGGGCCAGTACTAAGGCGAACAGGGTCAGGAGGTTGATACTGAAGCCTGCCACGATCAGGAAGGCGAATGTACCGATGAGCGCCACGAATATACCCAGGGTAGGGATGATTGTGGCCCTGATGTTCTGCAGGAAGACAAGCACCACGAGCACTACCAGCAGGATGGCTTCCAGCAGGGTCTTGATTACCTCATGGATGGACGCGTCGAGGAAGTCCTTCGTACTCATGATGTCCACGAGTTCTATTCCTTTCGGCAAGTTCTCCCTGACTTCCGACAGATAGCTGTCTATCTCGTTTATGATTTCATTTGCGTTACTTCCTGAAGTCTGGTTGATCATACATTGCACTCCAGGGGCACCCATCACTTTGCCGGAGTAAGAATAGCTCACAGCTCCGAGTTCTATGTCTGCCACATCTTTCATTCTTATGATGCTACCGTCCGGCAGCGCCTTGATGACGATGTCCCCGAATTCCTCTTCCGTGCTCAGACGGCCCCTGTATTTCAGGGTATACTGGAAGACATTTTCGGAATCCTCTCCGATGGAACCGGTCGAAGCTTCGATGTTCTGGCTGGACAGCGCGGCCGATATGTCCGACGGCTGGAGCTGGTACTGGGCCATGACATCAGGCTTCATCCAGATACGCATCGCATAGTCACCACCCATCACGTTTGCCTCACCGACACCGGAGATACGCTGGATCTCAGGCTTGATGTTGATGGACATGTAGTTCGTGAGGAAGGTCTCGTCGTATGTGCCGTCCGGGCTGTACAGGGCGAAAATCTTCAGCGTACTGCTCTGCCTCTTCATGGTTTCGACACCGACTCTGGTGACCTCTGCAGGCAGGAGTGACGTGGCGCGTGAAACCCTGTTCTGCACGTTAACCGCTGCCATGTCCGGGTCTGTACCCTGTTTGAAGTAGATACTGATGGAGGCGCTTCCGGAGTTACTTGCGGATGATTCCATATAGGTCATGTTCTCCACACCGTTTATGGCCTCCTCCAGAGGTACGATCACACTGTTCTGCACCGCCTCGGCGTTTGCACCGCTGTACGTGGTGCTTACCCTTACGGTAGGCGGCGCGATGTCAGGATACTGCTCCACCGGCAGGCTGACAAGTCCTATCAGTCCGAGCAATACGATGACCACAGAAATGACGACAGACAGGATAGGTCTGTCTATGAAATATTTAAGATTCATCTTTTATTCTCCTTCTTTTTCTCCAGCAGTTTCTTCCGCAGCCGCTCCCTGCTGTGCTTTTGCGGCATCAGTCACGTATGTTCCCTCTCTGAGCAGTCCTGCTCCGGTAGCCACGATGACATCTCCGGCTTCCAGACCGCTTTCCACGATGTATTCCTTGCCGTCATTGATGCCGAATACGGTTATCATGGAAGATGTTGCCTTTCCGTCCACCACCTTGTATGCGAAGATCTTGTCCTGGATCTCGAAGGTAGCTTCCTGCGGGATGACCAGACAGTTTTCCCTGTAATAAGGAATGGAAATGGTGGCGCTGCTGCCGTTTATCAGCAGTCCCTGAGGGTTGTCGAAGACAGCCCTTACACGCACTACGGAATTCTCCACGATACCGCTGATCGCATCGATCTTGCCTGTGATTCCGTATGTGGATCCGTCGCTGAGAATCAGGGACACAGGCGGATAAGAAGCTATGGTCTTCTCAATGGAACCGTACTGCTTGATAAGTCTGAGGGCCTCTTTCTCCGTAAGGGAGAAGTATGCATACATCTTGGAATTGTCAGTCACTGTGATGAGCGGTTCTGTCATGGCCGAGCTGACCAGAGTGCCGACACGTATGGATGTCATGCCTGCCACACCTGTCACAGGGCTGGTCACTTTGGCGAATGAAAGATTGTTGGCTGCGCTTACTTCCTGTGCCTTGGCCTGTGCAAGTGCTGCCTTGGCGCTAAGATATGAATTTCTGGAAGTCTGCAGTTCGAAATCCGAGATCACGTTCTCCTTGTACAGTTCCTCCTGGCCTTCAAGAGTAAGTTTTGAAGTGGCTTCCTGTGCTTCTGCCGTAGCTACAGCGGCTTTTGCCTGCTCATAAGTGGCAGCATAGGGGATGGTGTCGATGATGAACAGAGTCTCACCCTTTTTTACATTTGCACCCTCTTTCACGAGTACATCAGTGATGAATCCTGATACCTGCGGACGGACTTCCACATACTGCTTTCCTTCAAGTACGGTGGAGTAAGTCGTAGAAAGCGTCCTGTCTTCTGTGGTCAGCGTCAGCAACGGATAGGCGCTGGCTTGAGGCTGCTGGCTGACTTCTTCCTTGCAGGAAACAAGACCTGCAAGCAGGCACAGCCCTGGAATAAAAACTTTCAATACTTTCATCATAAACTATATTAATATTGTTATATCCACATTCATATGCCGCTTTTGCGATTGCTTTGTCTGTCGGCATTTTTTTCTTGCTGTTCTGGTCTTAACCGGCCGGACATCAGTCGTTTATGGCTCTTCACTGCCATCTGGCATCATCATCCGGTATTGCTGTCCCGGCAGGACAGAATTTTTGCAGGTGCAAAAATACCTCAATACTTTCATACGCCATTTGTAAAAAAGTCGTATTTATTTGTAAATTTGTCACATTGAGACCTGAAAATCTGCCCTGACTCCAGAAAATTTGTCGGAATGGGACGGTATTTGTAAAAATGACGCATACATGAAGACCTTTAATATGCAACAATTGTGCTCATTTGCACAAGATGACCAGAAAATCGACGGCAAGTTCATCATGTTTACGGCAAATGATGTGGCAATGCTGCAGAAAATCCGTGTCATAGGTTGCAGGATCATGCTTCTGGTATTTTCCGGAAATATGGAGGCCGAGGTGAATGGCAGGAACGTGTCTATGGCAAGATGTGATTTTCTGGATATTCTCGAAGGAACCAGTTTCAATCTTGGGACATGCAGCCAGGATCTGGATTTCTATTGTGTCCTTACTTCACGGGAATTCATAGTGGAGGTCCTGCAGAACATAGTCCCCGGACCCAAGGATTATTTTTCACTGCTTCTGCTGAATCCGGTCCTGCGTCTGTCTGCCAACGCTACATCAAAACTTTTCAAACAGCTTCGTCTGATAGACGACATGCTTTCGGATCTGGGGCATAATTTCAGGGCAGAGATGGTGCGTACGTATTTCAAGGGATTTGCACTTGAACTCGGGAATCTGCTTATCAAGGAACAGCACTTTCCCGCTATTGACAGGCAGACACTTGCAGTAAAGGATACTTTGATGGCCAATTTCATGGACCTGGTGTGGAAGAATTTCAGGGAGAAGCGCGAAGTGTCATTCTACGCCAAGGAACTCTGTGTGTCGACCAAGCATCTGGCCCGCGTGGTGAAGTCGTTCACAGGGAAGACCCCGCATGAGGTTATAGATGCGGAAGTGCTTGGCCTGGCGATACAGCTTCTGAAGAATGAGGAGATTCTCGTGCAGCAGGTGGCGGATATCCTGCATTTCACCGACCAGGCGGCTTTTTCGAAATTCTTCAAGAAATACATCAAGATGTCCCCGTCGGAATACCGGAGGAATATCGACTGAAACTTAGTATATTTGTCTGGAATACATGAGAAATGGAAAGACCATGAGATATCCCATAGGAATACAGGAATTTGAAAGAATCCGCAACGGAGGTTATGTCTATGTGGACAAGACCGCACTGATTTACAGAATGATATCAGAGGGTGAGTATTATTTTCTGAGCCGGCCGCGCCGGTTCGGAAAGAGCCTTCTGGTTTCCACGATGGAAGCATATTTCCAGGGCAGGAAAGAACTGTTTTCAGGCCTGGCGATAGAAAAACTTGCTGAAGACTGGACAGAGTCGCCTGTGTTTCGTCTGGATATGAGCGGCAAGACATATCAGACAGTGGATGATCTGAATGATACTCTGGACAAGAATCTGAAAAAGTGGGAAGAGAAGTATGGGGTGGAAAAGAGTTATAATCAGCCAGATCTGCGGTTCCAGGATATAATAGAAACCGTAGCCGAGAAAACAGGACGGCAAGCCGTAGTCCTGATAGACGAGTATGACAAGCCTATGTTGGATGCTTTGGGGAATCAGGAACTTGGAGAAAGTGTCAGACGTATCCTGCATGGATTCTACAGCGTAATAAAGAAGGAGGGCCGGTATATCAGGTTCGGGTTCCTGACAGGTGTCACGAAACTGGGCAGGCTGAGTGTGTTCAGCGGGTTGAACAATCTGAACGACATTTCCCTTGACTCTCGTTATGCGGATATCTGCGGTGTTTCGGAAGATGACCTGCATGAGTATTTCGGTGACAGTGTGAAGGAACTGGCGGCAGCATGTCGTCTGGCTGAGGATGAGTGTTATGCCAGGCTGAAGAAGTGGTATGACGGATATCATTTCAGTGAAGACTGTCCCGGCATATATAACCCGTTCAGTCTTCTCAATACCCTTCAGAAAAAAAAGTTTCACGAATATTGGTTTGAGACAGGGACTCCGACATTTCTGGTCGAAATCATGAAGAGAACGTCATTCGATGTTTCGACATTGGAACATCAGGATGTTGACTCCACTCTGATGAGTACTGTTGATGCCATATATGAGAATCCTGTCCCGCTTCTGTTCCAGACCGGATATCTGACCATTTCCGGCTACAATGCCGATTACTTCATCTATCACCTGACATTCCCTAATCTGGAGGTCAAACGTGGCTTCCTGAACTTCCACCCGCCGTATAGAAGAATGGAAGATTGAGTAGTCAGGATACATATTTTTTCGTGCCTCGTAAAGGGGCAAGATATGAAACAGGATTCCATTTATATGGGAAATAGTGTACATTATGGGAGACAGATTATGGAAATTAAGAAGACAAAACAGGCTAAATACCAAGAAAGGGCAGTAGATCAATCAATAGAGAACCTTGGTGAAATAGCTATCTTCAACAATGAAGACGGTTCCGTACATGTGCAGGTAGATGCAGTCAATGAAACGATATGGCTGAATCAAAAAGGTATAGCCGAGCTGTTCGGAAAGTCTACATCTACAATCAACGAACATATTAATAAAATTTATCTGGAAGGTGAATTGTCGGAAGAAAATACAATGAGAAAATTCGGAATTTCCGAATTTTCTACCAAGCCAACTAATTTCTACAATCTTGACGTAATAATTGCCGTAGGGTATCGTGTAAACAGCAAGCGGGCTACAGCTTTCCGTATATGGGCCACCAAAATTTTGAAGGAATATATGGTCAAAGGCTTTGCATTGGACGATGAACGATTCAAGCAAGGGCATTCTCTCAGTCATTTCAAGGAACTGATAGAACGTACTTTACTTGACACACTTTAATTTACACCCTCCCCATTCCTTGTAGAATTATGT
>CALVDT010000002.1 GCA_944326385.1 uncultured Bacteroidales bacterium
ATCATATTCATTGCCTTCGGACGACAAGTCATCCCCGGCATAACCCATGTCGCCGAAACCGCTTCCGGCAAAGCCCTTCTCCACAGAGACGGTCCTGACTTCAATCTCCGGCCTGACATAATCCAGAACTCGGACAGAATCATTACATTTCATGATAGTAGTTGTTAATGTTGACAATTTATGATTGTAAATTTTAAAGCCTTTATCCTTAATAATTTCCAAAGGTACTCGGTTTGTATGTAATAAACAAAAATTACCAGTTAAATTTTCCTAAATTTTTCTCAAACCGTCATTCCGCCGTAGAAGCCGTCATCAAGACAACTTTCCGCTGATTGCAAATCGGGGACATTAAGGATGATATGTTGTTGATTGTCAACATTAATAACTACTATCATGGCACAGAATCAATTTGACGGAGGTCTCAATTATGAGACACCTGAAATCCGGATTACGGCTTTCGTCGTAGAAAAGGGGTTCGCACAAAGCGGACTCGAGACATTTGAGGCTCCAGACTATGGAGAAGGTCTGACAATATAAATGAGGAGGAGCACCATGAAAAAGACGATATTTTCGTTGGCAGCTTTTGTTGCAGCCATTACAGCTTGCCAAGTGGAGAAGATAAATGAAAATACTGCTCCTGCTGGCGAAAAATATGTGATAGAAGCTTCTGTCGCTTCGACAAAGACTATTTATGACCCGCCGTATTCCGTTTCCTGGACAAGCGGAGATGCACTTTCCGTAGTACCTCAGTATGCTGACGGCACATATGCCGGATATGAATTCAAATGGACTGATGGAGACTCTTTCGTTTGCGAGAATGTTTCCAATCCGGGAGAAATCGAAGCATTAAACGCAATCTATCCGTATGATGACTTTATCAAGAGCATAGACAGCGACGGTTTTGAGAACGGTTATATTTATTTCGGTTCAAGAAGTGATGCTGCCCAGACTCAGAACGGCACCGATGATGCTTCACATATAGCAGCTCCGCTTTATGGTTACGCAACAGTCTCTGCCGAAGGTACTACCGTAGTGGAAATGAAGCATGCCACAACATTGTTCGAAGTGATAGTCACCAACAATGCCGGTAAGGAAATTTCCGTAGCCAACATCAAAGTGACCAACAGTGAAGACAAGAACATGATTGGCCAGTTCTACATAAATCCTCAGACCGGAGCCTTGAAAGAAGGCCAGTATGTAAGTCCGACAGCCAATTTGAATGTCAACAACGGCACTATCGCAGACAATGCAAAGGGCAGCTTCTATTTCACCTCCGCACCGTTCGAACTTTCCGCCAACTCTACTCTGACAGTAACGATAACGACCGGAGACGGAGAAAGTACTATTGTCAAGAATATTGTCGAGGCATCGGCATTCAAGGCCGGTACGGTCAACCACATCAACGTGACGGTTGAAGAAATTGAAACAGTCGAATATATGTCTGTTGCCGAGGCTCGTCAGCAGACTGCTGGAACGTCTGTAAATGTAGAAGGTATTGTCGGAGCAGTAAATGCTAGAAGCTATATGCTTGTTGACGCAACTGACAATTTGACGTATCTTCTCGCTTATAAGAATTCAACCCTGACAGAAGTAAAAGTCGGAGATAAAGTGCAGATTTCAGGTACCATGGCAGAGTATGGCGAAATGCCGCAGATTTCCAGCCCTGTCGTAAACAATGTCGTATCCAATGCCCCTGTAGCATATCCTGAACCTGTCGTTCTCGACGGAGCCGGAGTAAATGCTCTTGCAGCATCTCCTGAGTGCAAATTCATACAGTTCAGCGGAATTCTGAATGTATCCGGCGATTTCTATAATATTGCCATAGGTGGAGCAAATTATACAGGTTCGATTTCTTATCCTGCAGAAGACCTGTCAGAATTTAACGGCATGAACATAACCGTTACAGGTTATTTCAATGGAATTTCTGGAACTTCAACTAAATACTTTAATATCCTCATCACGGGTATCGAAGCCGCCCCATACTGCAACGTTACTCCAAGTACGATGAGTGTTACAGCCGAAGCAGGTACGACTACTTTCAACATTTCATCCAACGAATACTGGATGGTTGAATCCAATAATCCTGCTTACACAGTATCTCCGGAAGAAGGTACAGGCGACGCCACCATCACAGTGACATATCCGGCAAATGAAGGTGCTGATCCTGTAGAAGTAATCTTTACTGTCCTTAGCGATTCCGGCGTCGAAAAGACAGTTACTCTTACCCAGCGTGTTGCAGGACAGATTATAGAACCTACTGAGCTTTTCATTTCTGAATATGTAGAAGGATCAGGGAACAATAAGTATATAGAAATATATAACCCTACATCAAATACGATTGATTTGAGTGACTATACGCTTGAAATATACAGTAATGGCAAGACAACTTCGACATCTGTTAAATTAGAGGGCTCGATTGAATCAAAAACGGCACTTGTCTATGCTAATTCAAGTGCTGACCTTTATGAGGTGCCTAAGGAAAGGAAATCAGGCAGTATTTCTTTCAATGGCGAGAAAGGAGATGCCATAGCTTTAAGTAAAAATGGAGTGAATATAGATGTCTGGGGTATAATAGGCTCTACTGCCGATTATGGCAAGGACGTTACTATGAGAAGAAATCCAGACGTTTCTGGACCATCTGCAGAGTTTATCGAAAGTCAATGGACAACATATTCTAAAGACGATGTGTCTGACCTTGGGAAGCATACGATGAATGAGTAGTTATTTGCTCATTTAATTTCAGCCGCTCCGTCCCTCGGGGCGGCTTTTTTATAGCTTCCTCAAATGCCACATTCCCCATCCTATCCGGTGCCATCTGCAACATCTTTCCCCAAAAACCGTCGCCGATGCCGTACAGAATACCAAGCCTTTGGACTGGGTCGGGCACTTATCCCCCACCGTTGTTTTCTCTACGGTGGGGGGGGGAAGTGCCTGGCCCGCCTCAGCAACATCCTGCCATTGGCCGGTACCGGAATCAGCCCTGTTTCCTGAAAGTCTCGTCCAGATAGGAAATCCCTCCACAAACAGCCATTGTGATGGCCTGTGACTCATGGGAAAGGGTCGCGAAAATGATACCCATTTCGAACGGGATGCCGTAGATTGTGGACAGAGCCAGGGACACGATGAAATGGAAAGCACCGAAGCCGCCGGGAACCGGTATGAGCCAACCGAAACTTCCGGCTATCATCAGGAACAGAGCATCTACTGCACCGAGCCCGTCAAGCCCGGGCATCGCTTTCATGGTCGCAGCACTCATGACCCAGTACATCAGCCATATGACGGCCGTATAAAGGAAGAACTTCCATTTCCGTTTCATTTCCAGACAGGAAAAGACCCCTTGCAACAGGCCTTTGCAGATATCGGCCACCTTTCTCGCAAAAACAGACCTGTCCCTCAAGGCATAAATCAGATATATGCCTCCCGCGAACACCAGAAAAGCCCCCACGACTATCCACCATGCACTGAAATTCAGCCTGCTCTCGAACGGATGCCACATCTTTTCCACAAAGAATGTCCCGAATTCCTGCCACTTGAATACCAGAAGGGCCGCAAGGAAAATCACCATTGTGACCATGTCCCAGCTGCGCTCCAGGACTACTGTCCCGAGAACCTTGTCGTAGGAGGCCTTTTTCCTTACCATCCCATCTTCCTCCACTTTTTCCGGAACTGAGTTCTTGGTAATGAATCCGCAGCGGACAAACTCTCC
This sequence comes from uncultured Bacteroidales bacterium, assembly GCA_944326385.1. Classification (GTDB taxonomy): domain Bacteria; phylum Bacteroidota; class Bacteroidia; order Bacteroidales; family UBA932; genus Cryptobacteroides. The sequence continues at coordinate 3,707 of CALVDT010000002.1, forward strand.
TATACGGGGGAAGACGAAATTGGCGATATAGCCGATATTCACGGCGTTGAACGTGGTGCGTGAACCGATGCTGCCGTCTATGGGCAGCAGGATTTCCCGCCATCGCCGTCCGCGGAACCAGAATGCGGCAATGCCTGCTGCCATGGAGATAATGATGTAGCCCCAGCGGCAGGACTGCAGTCCGGTGATGAAGTCATCCCATTTGACCCCCTTGAATGTGAAGTACAGAAGGAAACAGGCTACTGCCGCGGAAAGCAGGTACTTGATTATGTCTGTGCCGTAGTCTTTTTTCTTGGTTCCCATAAATGTCGGAAAAGCGCAAATTTATCTAAAAAATGGCAAAATCGGATTAAAAATTTCGGGACAGTCTCTAAAAATCCCTATCTTTGTCACTTATTGTTTTAAATTCCGTCCGGATGAAATCTATTTTAGGCATGGGCAATGCCCTTACGGACATCCTGGCTGTCCTGCAGGATGACTCTCTCCTCCGGCAGTTCCATCTGCCGAAAGGCAGTATGCAGCATGTTGACAGGATGACCGGTGACAGGATATGGCATGATCTCAGGCAGCTGGGCGTGCAGTATGTCGCCGGCGGATCGGCTGCAAACACTATCACTGGAACAGCGATTTTCGGGATGAAGTCAGGCTTCATCGGAAAGATAGGAGACGATGAACTGGGGCATCTCTACAAGAGTGATCAGGAACAGTACGGGATTAAGTCCACATTGTTGAGAGGTGTCAATTCTTCAGGACGGGCCATGGTCTTCATTACTGCTCCGAACGCGGAGCGGACATTTGCTGTCTATCTCGGTGCAGCCCTTGAACTGGTGCCGGAGGATTTGAAACCCGAATTTTTTGAAGGCTATGATTATTTCCACATAGAAGGCTATCTTGTACAGAATCAGAGCCTTATAAGAAGAGCGGTGGAGCTGGCGAAGTCTGCCGGATGCATCATTTCCCTGGATATGGCTTCATATAATGTCGTGGAATCCAATGAGGCCTTCCTGCATGATATCGTCGACCATTATGTGGATATCGTATTCGCAAACGAGTCGGAGGCCCGTTCATTCACGAGGATGTCTCCTCGGGAGGCCCTTGATGAGATTTCCCGGCACTGTTCTATTGCCGTGGTGAAGGTCGGCAAGGACGGTTCCATGGTCAAAAGCGGGGATGAATACCATTATATCGAGGCCTGGCCGGCCGATACGATAGACGCCACCGGTGCCGGAGATACTTATGCTGCGGGCTTCCTGTATGCCCACTCCCTCGGGATGCCGTTAAGGGTGTGCGGCGAGGTCGGTTCCATCATCGCCGCCAAAGTCGTTGAAGTAATCGGGACCAAGATAGATATCCCGCGATGGAAGGCTGCAAAGGCCGAAATACGTGAATTGATTGCGGCTAATTCTGTTAAATAGTGATATCAGATGGCGTTTTTCCTGAAGACATTGTTCAGAAAGTCCCGGTTAGGCAAGTATTCATATAAAAAGGAGACCGGCTTTGTCCCGATGAAGGAGATCCGCTCGGTCCTGATTATCCTTGACGGGACGGATCCGGACTGTCCCGGATATGAAGCAAAGGCCGCCGGTTTTTTCAGAAGCCGAGGGGTGGAGGTATCGTCGGTTTTCATAGACTTGCGGAAGTATCGCAAGGACACGCCCGTATATGTCAGTGGCGTGAATGTCCTGCTGCGCAGGCATGTGAACTGGTTCGGAATGCCGAAATTGAAGAAGAAAGGGGATCTTTTCCTGAAGGAGACGGATTTGCTGGTGAATCTCCGTGACAGCGATGACTTTACGGGAGATTTCATTTCAAAGTCGGCAAAAGCAAGATTCAAGATCGGGACATGCGCTTATCAGGGCAATCCGTTTGACTTGATAATCACCGGGAAAGAAGAACCGGCCGATTTGCCTGAAAACGACTGCGAAAATATTGCCGGGAAACATATCCAGGAAAGAATAGATATAATGTGTAAGTTTCTTAATCAAATCGTGTGATGAAAAATTTCTTGAGTTACCTTTTTGTGACTGTGAAGGGGATCTGTATGGGGGCGGCAGACGTCATTCCAGGCGTGTCTGGAGGTACAATCGCTTTTATGACAGGTATTTATGAGGAATTGGTCGGATCGATAAATTCCATAAACGGCACAGCTGTGAAGCTCCTGTTCACCGGAAAATTCAGGCAGTTCTGGAAACACATTAACGGGAATTTCCTGTTCTCGCTCATTGCCGGTATTCTGATCAGCATCCTGTCCTTAGCCAAATTGATGCAATATCTGCTTGATTATGAGCCTATCCAGACATGGGCTTTCTTCTTTGGCCTGATAGTGGCGTCATCGATATTCATACTCCGAGGTATAAAAGGCTGGAAATCCATGGATTTTGTCATGCTTGTATTCGGTGTGGTCCTTGGTGTGGTCGTATGTACACTGTCTCCAACGGAAACGCCTGACGGATTGTGGTTTATCTTCATTTCCGGGGCAATAGCCATCTGCGCGATGATTCTGCCTGGTATTTCCGGCAGTTTCATATTGCTTGTCCTCGGGAAATACAAGTATATGATGGCGACGCTTGCTACAATCATCGACGGCAAGGGAGATCTTATGGATTTCCTTACTGTCTTCGTATTTATCGCAGGAGCCGCTACCGGTATCATAGCTTTCTCTAAATTTCTCCACTGGCTTCTCCAGCGCTACCACAGACAGACGCTGCTTGTCATGGCCGGTTTCATCATCGGGTCTCTGGTAAAGGTATGGCCGTGGAGTGACAAGAAGACATTGGTTATGTCCCAGTTCCCTGAACTGATGGATCTGAATAAGTCGGACATGCTCACCGGGGAGCTTGTAGACCAGCATTTTGCAATGATCGACATGCATGTAGGCGGTGCCGTGGTCTTCGCCCTTGTGGGCTTCTTCCTTGTCGTCGGCATAGAAGTGGCGTCCATGTTGATTTCCAGAAGCCGCAGCCAATCCGGACAGAAAGCCTCGGAATAGCGCCTGTCCATGTTTGATGTCAATAATTTTTGACAATACAATATTTAATAGTATCTTTGCAACCGCTTTTCATTCCAGCAAATGAAAATGGCCCGGTCCGGTAGCTCAGCTGGATAGAGCAACAGCCTTCTAAGCTGTGGGTCTTGGGTTCGAATCCCAACCGGATCACATTATTAATCACCAATTTACTGATATTCAGTGGTTGGTGATTTTTTATACCCTGTTTTTGGCTACGTTTTGGCTACATAAA
>CALVDT010000003.1 GCA_944326385.1 uncultured Bacteroidales bacterium
GTGTTCTTCCACAGACATTGACAGACTTGCCTCGTTTTGTCAGGCGACAACAAGGCATCAGGGCAGACTGTTCATTACCGATGGTTACCAGCGCAAACTGTTGGCACCGTTTACCGAGCATTATTTCCGGGAAAGAAATATACGGTTCTTTGATTTTTCAAAAGTGCATGAATACGATGAATCCATAATTCCAGATATGATTGAATACGGATTCACTATGCCGGTAAGAGCGTCCGCCAAGTTCAAGGAGCAGTTAGACAGTCTTATGGCTCTGCTTCCGAAAGAAGAAACAGTCTTCATATATTCACAGTTCCTGGGGTATATACTTGCAGACAATAAAGCATATAATGCCAATACCGATAAGTTTGTCCATTCACATGACTGGAACCACGAATACCTGCATACATCCGGCCATGCCTCAAAGGAAACTCTTGCTCAAGTATGCAATCTTGTGAATCCTCACTCCGCAATCATTCCGATACACACGGAAAAAGGAAGCGACTTCACATCTCTCGACATCCCTGAAGAACTGAGAAACAAGGTAGTAACAAACGACACTATTGTTGGTGACATTGAAATAAAAGTACGATGAGTCAGAAACTGGATTTGAGTTATCAATACGGAAAGTTTTGGCGAGGGATCGTCAGATGGAGCCGGGATGGTGAGATAGATCTGAAAAGCGAAAAGGGCATATCGCAAGTCAATGCCCTCCTGAAAGTCATCTGCCATTCCCCGGCATTCGACTGCTATGACGGCAATTTCAACGGGTTGTCACCCGATGCCGTCGTAAACGGTCTGAACATAGACCTTGATGCGGAGGAATACCATTCGGATTGTCCGCACAGTTACAGAATTGAACATATCACATCATTTGAACAGGCGCTGAAGTACAGGAAATATGCACCGGACTGGTGCATACTCCAATCCGAATTTGCCTACGATGAACATGTCGGCTACGGAAAAAACTGCATCTATTTCTGCGTCAGGGACGATATGGAGAAGATTCCGGCTTTCCCGGGGAAAGAATATCCGCATGACGAATACGGATATTCCTTAATCGCTGTAATCACCGGCCCTGATTCCGAAATCATCTCCATTACCTCCCGCTGGAACTATGGGGACGATGAGTATGATGATTTTCTGACACGGGAACAATTAGAAACCCTATTGCAGATCAAATCAGTTAATTTCAAAAACAATTTATGACAATCTCCGGACAATACACTACCGCTGAAATTTTTACAGAGAATATCGAGGATGCGGCCTTGCAATGGGTCAGGGAACAATGCGACCATCCTGCATTCGAGGGCGTCAGAATCCTGCAGATGCCCGATGTCCATGCAGGGAATGCATGCAATGTCGGCACAGTCTACAGGATAGGCGCTTATGTCAATCCTGACCATGTCGGTGTGGATATTGGCTGCACCATTTCCATGCACAGGCTGTCGACTGCCATTAATCCTGACAACTTTGCCCTGCTTGACCACAGAATCCGTGAAACAGTGCCGACAGGTACGGAGATATGTGAAAAGAACAGCATCAACGAAAAGGACCTGTTCCGGTTCCTGAATTCCCGATATCAGAAAGCACGCTCGGCCGCCCCTGACCTTATCAACGAAGCTCCGAGAATCGATGCCCGTTTCATCTCCGATTTCTGCCGCCGGATAAAATTACAGGAAGGCATTTTCTACAAGAGCATCGGCTCGCTTGGCGGAGGAAACCACTTTATCGAATATGGTGAAGACGAAAAATCCGGAGAAGGCTGGCTGACGATTCATTGCGGTTCACGGAATCTTGGGGTGAAAGTTGCGAACCACTGGCACAACATCGCAAACAACCCCAAAAGGGCGCAATATATCGGATATCTGTGGGGCGATGCCCTGAAAGGCTATCTTTCCGACATGATTATTGCGCAGGCATACGCGATTTTCAACCATGACACTATAAGGGACAGGATCTTCGCTATTCTCAAAAAACTCTGCAAAGCCAAATGTGCCGAGTCCATATATACGACTCACAATTACATTTCGGTGACCGATGAATATCCGATGCTTCGCAAGGGAGCCATAGAGGCTTCTGAGGGTCACAAGGTCTGCATTCCGTTCAACATGCGTGACGGTATTGCGATTTGCAGAGGAAAAGGTAATGAACAGTGGCTTGACAGCGCACCTCATGGAGCCGGGCGGAAAGTATCCAGAAATCAGGCAAGGAAACTGATTCCGCTTTCGGAATACGAAGCCTCGATGAACGGGATATTCTCGACTTCAGTCTGCACTGAAACTCTTGATGAATCCCCGCAGGCCTATAAGTCATCTGAGGAGATTCTTTCCCTGATAACTCCTACGGTAGATGTCATATCGTTCGTCAAGCCGAAATTCAATATCAAAGACACCGGAAAATGAAAAAATACATACAGATAACAGCTGGCCGCGGCCCGGTCGAATGCGCCAGGGCAGTTGCACTCGTTGCCAGGGAAATTGCCAGATCCATTCCGGGCCTCACTGTATTTGACACCGAGCCACACAAATCCGAGCAGGACTGCTACATGTCGATAACCTTCAAGTCCGACACGGAAATCCCGGCATCAGTCGTCTCAGAATGGGAGGGTACTGTGCTGTGGCAATCCACTGCCAACCCCTACCGACCCGGACACAAGCGCAAGAACTGGTTCGTCGGAGTACATTTCATTGATGACATGGAATTGCCGGAAATCGATGAGAAAGACATTGCCTACTCTTCCTGCCGTTCAGGCGGCAAAGGAGGTCAGAATGTCAACAAGGTGGAAACATCGGTAAGGGCGACCCATATTCCGACCGGTGTTTCCGTAAGATGCAGTGATGAACGTTCCCAGTTCCAGAACAAACAGGCTGCAAGACAACGGCTGTTGCTGAAACTCATGAATATCAATGCGGAATCCGAAGCCGCATCCCAAAAGGAAAACTGGACCAAACATGATTCGCTTATCAGAGGAAATCCTGTCAGAAAATTCTCAGGACCACTTTATGTATAAAAATGTGACCAGCCTGTCCTTAATACAAAAAGCCGAAAGCCCATAGCGGAATTTTTCTGAAGACGCCGGACTCAGATGCACTGACCAGCGAGCCGCAACGACTATTCAGATGGTATGTTCCGCTGTGCAGATATGTATAATTGAATATACTATTTTTCAATACCTTGTTTTATCTCTTCCATTTTGGCAATAGCATACAGTGGGCAAATCCGGACATGTCTCACTTCGGCATTGTCCTCGTTATCTACATAGTTGAATTTTCCAAAATTCTCCATTGAGCATCGAACGGCATAATGAAGTTTTTTCTCACGCATAAACGACCACAGACTCTTCATTCCTCCTTGTGTATCAGCTTTAACTTCAACTGGAACAACTACCTGCAAATAACTTGATATGTAATCTACCTCCGCTTGGGAATTCTTTGCATGTCTCACCCAATAGTACAGGTCATGGCGGATATTCGGACTCATATAATGTAGAATTTCAAGTCCTGCTACCTGTTCTGCCATCGGGCCCTTATTTACTAAATCTGCAGCACTTGCAGTCAGAATCTGTGTAGTCAGTTCAGATATATCACCTAACGACATATTCAGAAGGCGAAGCAATAGTCCTGTGTCAAGTAACAGCATTTTCTGATACGACTTATTCTCTTCACTGCCTAATGGCAAACCATTGGCGTCTGTATGTGTCACAGGGTGCAGAATACCTGCAAGAACCAGCAACTCCACTGCTTTTTGCACTTCTACTGTCTTATAACCAGAACCGACTTTTGAATATATGAACTTTTTTGTAGCCTGGACTGCCGCACTTCGCAGCGTCTGGCGCAACAATACAGGATCTGCATTTTTCTTGTACTTCGGGAAATCATCTTCGTATGTAACAACAATGTCATCCTGGACTTCCTGGCATCTTACATAATCATGATGCTCAACCCAAGTCTTGACAGATTCAGGCATCCCTCCGACAAGCATATATGTACGGAGGAATTCTACCAACTTATCATGCAAAGGTTCAGGGAGAGGATTATCTATTGAAGCTTGATCACGGGCTTCAATGAGCAGTTGTTGGCCATTTGCTTCCAGAAATTCATCAAAAGTCATTGGATACATAAACATTGAATGAATTCTTCCGACCCCGAATGTAGGAAGTTCCTGTAATGCAAATTCAAGGAGAGAGCCGGCAGCAATAACATGAAGTTCAGGCATATCCTCCTTGAAAAAGCGTAAAGCCATAATAGCCTGCGGACACTCCTGAATTTCGTCAAGGAATAAAAGCGTTTTACCTGGTTTAACAGAGGTTCCGTGTATGGCGGATATTTGCGGGACAATACGCCTGACATCCAAGTCATCTTTGAATAGAACTTTATAGTTCGGTTGTTTTTCAAAGTTTATTTCGACAAAATTCTCAAACTTTTTAGAGAGTTCCTTGACAGCCGTGGATTTTCCGACCTGTCTGGCACCTCTAAGCAGCAATGGCTTATGGATATCTCGTGATGCCCACTCCGATAGATATTTGTCGACAAGCCTTTTGCAGTACATAAAAATAACGCTTTGTTTCTGTATGCAAAAATAGCTATATAGAATTATCCAAACAAATAAATTGTCTCTATAGAGAAAAATCCAAAGAAATAAATCGCCTGTTTTTGCAAAAATCCAAAGAAATATACCCCCTGATCACTCAGGTCCTCTGACCTTCCTGACCTTCCCTGAATTTAGTTGACACTTTTAGAGCGGTTAAACTAATATACTTTACATATTCACTGACTGGGTTTACAGTCGGTGTTTTTTATCTCTAAAAGTCTTTACGCCATCTCTGATTTTCTTGACAGCATAATTTCAGACTTGTCGTGAGTTGTGATGCCGGGGCCGGAGAAAAATATATCTTCGACTTTACGGGTATTTGATGGCTGCCAGGAAATAAATTCGTATATTTAACGGAGAGTATGGGTAAAAAGGTACGTTCTGCGTTATACTTGATTCGCAGGCCTTGAAATTCCACCTTTTGACCCACACCCACTTAATAATAACAGATAATCATCATGTTTCGGACAAACAGACTTATTGCGGCACTTGGATGCTTGGTGATGGCCAGCTCATGCGGAGAAGTGAATCCTCCTGCGCCATACGGGACTGTCCCTACCGCACAACAGATAGAGTGGCAGAAAATGGAAATGAACATGTTCTGCCATTTCGGACCGAACACTTTCACATCGGCCGAATGGGGAAGCGGACAGGAGAGTGTGGATGAGTTCAATCCTTCGGACCTGGACTGCCGTCAATGGACTTCCATAGCCAAAACTGCCGGAATGAAAGGAATCATCATCACGGCAAAGCATCATGACGGCTTCTGCCTGTGGCCCAACCCGGCCAGCAGACATACGGTCGCCCAAAGCTCATGGATGGACGGGAAAGGAGACGTCCTGAAGGAACTCTCGCAGGCTTGCATGGAATCAGGGATAAAATTCGGAGTGTACATATCCCCTTGGGACAGGAATGATCCCGCCTACGGGACGGACAAATACAACGGGGTATATTGCCGGACTCTTGAAAGCGCCCTCGGAAACTACGGTCCGGTCTTCGAACACTGGTTCGACGGAGCCTGCGGGGAAGGACCGAACGGGAAAATCCAGAAATACGACTGGCCGCTGTTTCATGAAACTGTCAGAAAACTGCAGCCTGATGCCGTGATGTTCAGCGACATAGGCCCGGGATGCCGCTGGGTCGGAAACGAAAAGGGATATTCCGGAGAGACTTGCTGGTCCACGCTGGACATTACAGGGTTTACACCAGGCGCAGGAGCACCGCCAAGAGATACTCTTTGCTCCGGGAATGTACATGGCGAGGCATGGGTTCCTGCCGAAACAGATGTATCCATCAGGCCGGGATGGTTCTACAAGGATTCCGAGAATGACAAGGTCAAATCCCTTGACGAACTTCTGGACATCTACTATTCCAGCGTAGGAAGGAACAGCCTCCTGCTTCTGAATGTACCGCCGGACAAGACAGGGCATATCCACGGCATCGATTCTCTCAGGCTGATGGAATTCAGGGAAGCATTGGATCAAATTTTCGGAAACGACCTCTCCTCGGGAGCAAAAGCCGGAGCTTCTGAAACAAGAGGATGCCGGTTTTCCGCCTCAAACATCCTCGATGATGACTACGACTCATTCTGGGCCGCTCCAGACGGAGTGACTGCAGCCTCGGTCACAATCAGTCTTGACGGGGAAAAGACATTCAACAGGATAATGCTTCAGGAATATATACCTCTCGGACAGCGGGTAGCCGGTTTCAGCATCGAGGCCCTCGGGGAAGACGGTTTCTGGACAAGGATTGCAGACGGCACCACCATAGGATACAAGCGTATCCTGCTGACAGACAGGATCACTGCGTCAGCTGTCAGAATCAACATAGAAAAGTCGTACGCATGCCCTGTCCTTAACGGATTCGGACTTTATCTCGATGAAATCAGTCGATGACAAAATTTATAAGGAAGCGGCTGACGGTGCCGGGTCCGGCAATAGAGCAATGCCGTCATAGTAGTGGAATCCGAGCCGCTCAGGACCGGGAAATTCGCCGGACTGCCGTCTTCCATATATCATGTCATATATCATAAAATTTCTTTGTCCTATCAGTGAAGTTTGCATACCTTTGCCGAAACTACAGGAATTTGCAGGGAACATAACAAATTATGACAATGGACGCAGATCGTTTCATAAAACTATCAAGAGCAGGAGAAGGAATAACCATAGAGTATAAAACCTGTACGGAACAAATTTCTGAGTCCCTGTACGAGACTGTGTGTTCTTTTCTGAATCATAGTGGCGGACAGATTCTTGTTGGTGTTTGCAATAACGGAAAAATCATCGGCGTGAATCCTGAGAAGGCGGAAACGCTTAAAGCAAACATCATCACTTCCATCAAAAATCCAGAACTATTCCTGCCGTGTCCATATATTACACCCCGGATAATCGACATTGAAGGCAAGTCAGTTATTTATCTTGATATTCCATGTGGTCAATATGTATATCGCTATAAAGGAAGATACTGGGATAGAAACGGAGACGCAGATATAGACATTACCGACCAGCCAGAACTGATGCTGACTGTTTTCGAGCGTAAGAACCCGCACCTGTTCGAGGACCGGATAGTAAATGGAATGACAATGGCGCATCTTGACCATGATACGTTCCAGTTCTGCCGAAACATCCTTGCTGTAACGAAGCCAGGACATGCATGGTTGCAACTAAATGATGAAGGTGTTCTGATACATACTCGACTGGCAAAACGCGATGCTGGCACAGGTGAGTTGAAACTGAAATATGCGGCTTTACTTCTGTTTGGGTCAGATGATGCGATTGCTGATTTTATACCACGCTATCGTTTTGAAGCGATGTTCCACATGTGTACTTACGCACAATATAACGATGCGCGGCAATTTCCTAATCGCTATGATGATCGCAGGACAATGCGAAGCAATCTTATAAAAATTTATAATGAATTGACGCAATTTACCGAACGATGGTTGCCTGATAAATTCTATTTGCCGACAGGCACAACACAGCGAGTTGATCTGCGATTGGAACTGTTTCGTGAGATTATTGCCAATTTATGTGTGCATACCGATTACAGTGCAGGATATGCCTGCTTTTATCATGTATTCAAAGACAGAGTGATTACCAAAAATCCCACACGTCTGTTGCCCGAAATTCCAGAAGGGCGACTTACCCTTCAGCAATTAAGTAATTATACAAAGAATCCGCTTTTAGTCCGTGTATTTCATGAACTGTCGTGGGTGGAAGATATGGGCTCGGGAACTCGTAATATTCTGCGATATGCCCCGCTATATTATCCTGACTATAAGGTTGAAATCAACAGTGGCTCGCAATTTCTTTTCTCTATCACATATGCAAATGTGTCCCAAGAAAATGGAGAGAATGTCCCAAGAAACGAGGGAATGTCCCAAGAAAATGGAGAGAATGTCCCAAGAAATGAGGGAATGTCCCAAGAAAATGCGTCCGGATTCAACGATGATGACTTTAGCATATCGTTAACCGATACGACGAGACACACTAAGACGTCCATTAAAAGACATAAACGACAGCAAGGCATTATTGGTCTTATCCGTCAAAATCCTGTGATAACGATAGAAGAAATGGCAGAACGGCTTGATGCCAATGAACGCACTATCAAACGCGATATTGAAGAACTGAAGGCTGTTATTGAGCATGTAGGACCGACTAAAGGCGGCACATGGCGGATTATTAAAAAGTAGGATTTCATGACATGGTAATCCGGACAGGCTAAAAGAACAAACAGATTCTAATACGATTGATTATGACAATAGAAACTCCCGGGAACTTCTGGAAAGATTATGAACTCGTAGATTCGGGCAATTTTGAAAAATTGGAAAGGTTCGGACGCTATTATATGGCCAGGCCCGAGCCGAAGGCACTGTGGGACAAAACTCTTTCCGACTCCGACTGGGAAAAAATGCTGAATGTCAGATTCAAACCGGGAGCAGGATTCGGCAAAGCCGGAAAAGAGGACAGCGGCACCTGGGACAAACGCAGGAAGATGGATGACCAGTGGGTGATAGACTATCACGGGGCACAGAAAGGCCTGGATATTTCGCTCCGTCTCGGACTTACCGCCTTCAAGCACGTAGGTGTCTTTCCCGAACAGGCTCCGAACTGGGAATATATATTCCGGAACACTTCGGAACTGGTATCGAAGGCTGCAGCAGAAGGCCTTGCCAAGCCCAAGGTGCTTAATCTCTTTGCCTACACCGGAGCTGCTTCGCTTGCCGCAAAGGCTGCAGGAGCGGATGTGACCCATCTCGACTCGGTCCGCCAGGTAGTCACCTGGGCACGGAACAACATGGAACTCAGCCGTCTCGAGAACATAAGATGGGTCGTGGAGGACGCCCTGAAATTCGCCAGACGGGAAGCCCGGAGAGGAAATGTCTACCAGGGAATCATCCTGGATCCGCCGGCATACGGACATGGGCCAGACGGAGAGAAATGGAAACTTGACGAATGTCTTTACGACATCATGAAATGCGTGGCATCAATACTAGCTCCTAAAGACAGTTTCATGGTCCTGAACCTGTATTCAAACGGATACTCGGCAGTGCTCGGCGAGACTGTGGTCAGACAAGCGTTCGGTCTCCCGTCCGATGTACCAGGCCTTGAATGCGGAGAACTTGTCCTGCAGGACGGTTTCGGCAAGAATTTACCTTTGAGCATTTTCGTCAGACTGAGACGATGAGGGTAACTCAAAAGTGTGCTTTATTTCGCCTTTTGACCCACCCCTTTTTTGTGGAGAATACGAGAGTCGAACTCGTGACCTCTTGCATGCCATGCAAGCGCTCTAGCCAACTGAGCTAATCCCCCAAATTTGCAGTCCTTCGCGACATGACGGTCACTTCGGACTGCAAAAATAACAGTTTTATTCTAATTTTCAAATTCTGCAGACATTTCTCCTGTCGGATCGATAAGTTTTGTCATCCTTTCATTCAATGCATCTGCAAGAGCATCATCTCCATTGGCGGCATAAACATACTGCAGATTCTGGACATAAGTGAAGACATTGTTGAAATCCTCATCCCTGTAGTCATAGAACGAAAGGAAGAAATCCGCTGAAACCATCAGCTCATCAGCGAACCTCGCCGCCAGTTCCCTGGCCTTGTCCCCCTGACCCAGATCATAATACAGCGAAATCATCCGCAGCACCATATATTCGTTGCTGAACCCGAGGAAAGTCATGTCCAGAGGGAAATTGTACTCAGGCACATTCTCCCGGCACATTTCCAGCATCTCCAGCGCCCTGTCATTCCTGCCGTCCTCCATCGTCTTCTCTGCAGCATTCAGGAAAAGATTCCGCTGCGACATTACACCGCAGAAAGTGTACAGGTTCTGGTAATCCACATAATAATCATCCCTCTTCAGGGAATTCCAGCTGAAGACTTCCTTCATCTTGCGATAAAGATCCTCAGTGTCGGTAAGCCCGACTTCAGAACTGCTCATAGGACCTTTTATCGGCACGAACTTGTATGAAAATCCCTCATACATCAGATAACTCTTCTGTCCGATGTCAAGATCACCTCCCATGCTCAGCATGTTTATCGGCCTGTCCCATTCATAATTGGAAAGCAGGTCGAGAAGGAAAAGCTCAGGCTTGGTGATGAATGTCTTGCTTGACGGCATCTCAAGGACGATCTCATCCGGGATCATGTCGGCGTATTTCTCATCGAGAATCCCGTATTTCAAGACATTCTCCTTGTTTACCGGAATGCTTATCTTCCTGGACATGATATAGTCCACCAGTTTGCCGCTTGTGAGCTCCACCTTTGCCTTCGGATGCCTGAACACCCTCATCACATCCTTTATTGAAATGACAGTGTCCCTCACATCGTATATGAACACCAGTTCATTCGTCCCGTACAGATACTGGTCCAGTCCTACGGTCAACGGAAGCGGGGCGGATTCGTTGCAGGCATATTTCATCTGGTCGATATGCCAGTCGGTACCGAGAAGCGAAGTATTGCATATCCTGACATCCGTCCTCACGTTCTCGACTTCCTGTGCATACCAGAGAGGGAATGTATCATTGTCCCCGTGCGTGATGAGAATACCGTTCTCACCTACTGAATTCAGATAATTCCGCGCCATCTCCACAGCCGTGTAACGATGGCTTCTGTCGTGGTCATCCCAGTTCTGCTGCGCCATGAGAGCCGGCACTCCGAGACAGAGCAGGGAAACAACCGAAGCTGCAGCAACGCATATCTCCCCGGACTTCCGTTCACGGATCATGTCCTCGATCAGGGAATAAAGTGCAAGCACAGCCAGTCCTGCCCAGATAGAGAACGCATAGAAGGAGCCGGCATATGCATAATCCCTCTCGCGCACCTGATAAGGAGGCTGGTTCAGATATATCACAATGGCGATTCCTGTCATGAAGAACAGCAGGAAAGTCAGCCATGTCCCGCGCTTGTCACGTGAAAACTGGAAAAACAGTCCGATAAGGCCGAGCAGGAGAGGCAGCATGAAATAATGGTTCTTGCCCTTGTTATGCTTCAGATAATCCGGGGCATCGCTCTGGTCACCGAGACGGGCCTTGTCGATGAACCCGATCCCGCTCTCCCAGTTCCCGGCGAATATCTCACCAGGAGACGGGCTGTGTATATCATTCTGACGGCCTGCGAAATTCCACATGAAATATCGCCAGTACATCCAGTTCAGCTGATAGTCGAAGAAAAAGCCGAGATTTGTCCAGAAGGTCGGCTTCAGGTGCTCCGCCCCCTGTACAGGCTTGCCTTTCCCGTCCATATAGGATTCGTAGAAATCTATGTACCTCTGGTCTCCGCCGGCCCACATCCTTGGAAAGAGCATCTTTCCTTCTGCCGGATATTTCAGTTCGCCCGGACCGTCTGCATGAACATACTTTCCATTGAGCGGCGCCCAGTATTTCGGTGTCACGATCTCGTACGGAGCATCGAAATATTGTCCGTAGATTATAGGATTCGACCCATATTGCTCCCTGCCGAGGTATCTTATAAGGGTGAAAGGATTGTCAGGCTGGTACTCGTTCGTAGGAGTCTTGGCGGCGGATCTGATGATGACCACCGAAAAGACGGAAAAGCCGATGACAATCACAGTGAAGCACAGCAGTATCGTATTGGCCGCAACAGCCTGTTTCTTCATCGTATGGAACAGCCCCCAGAAGCATGCCGCCAGAAGCACGATCATGAAGAAAGCGGCGCCGGTATTGAACGGAAGGCCGAGCACGTTCACGAAGAAAAGGTCGGTGTATGCAGCGAGTTTCGGCAGATAAGGTATGATACCGAACAGGATAACGGCAAGTATGACGGCCGAGATGGCGAATATCTTGACATACTCCCGGAAGGAATAATGCCCCGATTCCCTTTTCCTGTAATAGAACATGAAGACGAGTGCCGGTATAGTAAGCAGGTTCAGAAGGTGCACGCCTATGGAAAGTCCCATGAGGAATGATATCAGGACAATCCATCTGTTCGCGTACGGGGAATCGGCCTGCTCATACCACCTCGTCATCGCCCAGAATACTATCGCAGTAAACAGCGAAGACATCGCATAGACCTCGCCTTCGACGGCTGAAAACCAGAAAGTGTCCGAAAAACAGTAAATCAGGGAACCCACAATGCCGGAACCGTAAATCGCAATGGCCTGCGGCAGCGTATACCGCTCTTCGGCATCCGGCTTCACCAGCCTCTTCGCCAGGAATACGATGGTAAGATAAAGGAAGAATATGGTCAGGGCCGAGCACAATGCACTCATGACATTCACTGCCACGGCTGCATGCATGTTGTCCCCGAACATCGTAAAGAAGCGTGCAATCAACTGGAACACAGGGTTTCCGGGAGGGTGTCCCACTTCAAGTTTATATGATGAAGCTATGAATTCTCCGCAGTCCCAGAATGATGCCGTCGGCTCTATCGTCATCAGATACGTGACGGCAGACACCACCAGCACGAAGAGAGCGGAAATCCTGTTCCAGAGAGTAAATTTCCTGTTATCCATCAGTCTTATCTTTTCTGTTCAAATCTGCAAAGATAGTGAGAGATTCCTTATATTTGCAAAAATTTTCCGACTATGGCAGACAACGACTGGAAAAAACGTCTCGGTGTGGTGTACTCCACCGATCCGGACTTCAGATACGAAGAGGAAAAGCCAGTGGAAGAAGAGACTCTTCCGCCGGCCTCCCAGAGACTCTCGGTATCCCTTGACAAAAGGAACCGAGGCGGCAAGCAGGTCACGCTCGTCTCCGGTTTCAGGGGTACCCGGGACGATCTTGCCGAGCTTGGCAGAAAACTGAAGATCAAATGCGGGGTAGGCGGAAGCGCCAAGGACGGGGAAATCACCATACAGGGGGATTTCAGGGACAAGGTCACCGCCATCCTCAGCCAGATGGGGTATAAAGTCAGAAGGATCAATTGACCGATGATGACTTTCACAGGAACCGTTGCCGCCATCTGCACCGTAGCAGGGATACTCCTCCTTCGGAATATCGTCGACATACTGCCATCGCTCGCAGGCTGCCTGCTGAGATGGAAAGAGTGCATGAATCTCGAAGACAGCACAAAACTGAGCCAGAACAGGGATATCGTAGCCGTCTTCCTGATTGTCCCGTTCTGTCTGGTCGTCACAGAATACCGCCTGTACAATCCTGAGTTCCTGCAAGGACTGGATTCTGCGGCCGCCTATCCGGCAGCCTTTCTCGGGATATTCATAGTGTATCTGCTGCTCAGGATAGCGTGCCGTATATTCCTCCGGTCTTCCAGGATGAACGGGAAAACCGGCACGGCAGCCGCAAAGACAGCCTGCAGCTATTTCTGCATTCTGGTCACGACACTTCTCTGTACTGCAGGAATATGTTCTTTTTCAGGAGTTTCCGCACACACGACCCGACTTGTCCTGTTATATCTGTCCTTGGGGGTGTACCTGCTTTACCTGCTCAGGAAATTTCAAATTTTCAAGAACTATTGCTCTTTTTTTACGGCATTTTTGTATCTTTGCGCCTCGGAAATCTTGCCGACCGGGATTCTGGCTCTTTCGGCAGTGTTTTTATGATATGACAGTAAGGAATATTCTTATTTCACAGCAGCCGCCAAAAGCGAATTCTCCGTATTCGGACATTACTGCGAAATATGGAGTGAATTTTGATTTTGTCCCCTTCTTTTCCATTGAACCCATATCTTCAAGGGAGTTCAGGACGCAGAGGGTAAACATACTCGACTATACAGCCATCGTATTCTCCGCGAGATCGACCATCGATGCATTTTTCCAGCTATGCAACGAGCTGAGAGTCAAGATTCCGGAGACGATGAAATATTTCTGCACCACTGAAGCCGTGGCCATGTACCTGCAGAAGCATATCGTATACAGGAAAAGGAAGATCTTCTTCGGTGACGGCTCGTCCGCATCGCTCATCACCCAGATCGGGACAAAACACAAAGGGGAGAAATTCCTTATCGCCACATCCGACTCCACAAACAACGACATCACAAGGACATTCGAGGCGGAAGGGCTTGATTTCAAGAGTGCCATTTTCGTGAAATCGGTCTCGAAGGATCTCAAAAGCATATCTCCGGAGAACTACGACATGATAGTCCTCTACAATCCGTCCGATGTCAAATCCCTGTATGAGAATTTCCCTGGTTTCCAGCAAGGGGATATCAGACTGGTCTCCTACGGGAAATCAGTGGTCAAGGCCATGAATGATGCAGGGCTGAAAATCGAGATTTCAGCTCCGACAGCCACTGCACCTTCTGTAGCAAAAGCCATAGAGATCTATCTGGAAAACCACAGATAGATGGGGACCGGACCGTCACGCTTCGGCTTGCCTAAAGATGAACGGCTGCACGGCAGGAAAGACATCGCAGAACTTCTTGCAAAAGGGAGATTCCGCGTCTGCAGGAGCATGAAGTACTGTGTCAGGAAAGGTAATTCTCTCCCGTACAGCAGAATCATGGTTTCGGTTTCAAAGCGGCTGTTCAAAAGGGCGGTGAAACGGAATCTCCTGAAAAGGAGGATACGGGAAAGCTACCGGCTGCAGAAACACAGGCTTCCTGAAGGGAACGGGATGGACATCCTGTTTGTCTACAACACCAGGGAGATTCTGGACAGCAAGGAAATATACAGTACCGTAGGACAGATTCTGAAAGAGATATCATCGGATGGATCGGGGAAAAATTAAAGATACCGTAAGGAAAATCGCCATATTTCCTTTTATCTTCCTGATAATGTTCTACAGGAAATGCATTTCGCCGTTCACTCCGCCATCATGCAGATTCACACCCACATGCTCCCAATATGCACTGGAGGCATTCAGGAAACACGGCCCGTTCAAAGGGCTCTACCTGACTGTCCGGAGACTGCTCAGATGCCACCCGTGGGGCGGCAGCGGGTATGACCCTGTTCCTTAAAACATGAATCCGTCGAACTGACGTCAAATTACTACCGGACATGCCGAAGAAGGAAAAAATACAGAAGATGTTCGACAACATCGCACCGGACTACGACAAGCTCAACCACATACTGTCCCTCGACATAGACAGGATATGGAGGAAAAAAGCCGTAATGGAAATCACCGACGGCAGCACTCCTCTCTCAATACTGGATGTCGCCTGCGGGACCGGGGACTTTTCCATTGCCATAGCCAGAGCCGCTGCTCCGGGCAGCAGAATCACCGGCATCGACCTTTCGGAAAAGATGCTTGAAGAAGGCAAGAGGAAAACAAGAGAGGCCTGTCTGGACGGAATGATCAGCATGGAACAGGGAGACTGCGAACATCTCGGATTCGGAGACTGCAGTTTCGACAGGGTATCAGCCGCTTTCGGAGTAAGGAATTTCGAACATCTGGAACTCGGCCTTTCAGAGATGAGAAGAGTCCTGAAACCGGGCGGCAGACTTGTTATACTGGAGCTGTCCGTGCCCGGAAATCCTTTGCTCCGCTTTCTCTACAAACTGTATTTCCTGAACATTCTTCCGGCTGTCGGAGGCCTCGTTTCCGGAAACAAAGGCGCATACCGGTATCTTCCGGCCTCCGTCCTGAAATTCCCCGCTCCCAAGAAATTCCTGGAGATGATGACTGCATGCGGATTCACCGGTGTCAAGGCAAAGGCATTCACTTTCGGCATCTGCCGGATGTATTCCGGCACACGGCAGTGACCCTCACAGCAGGAATACTATGAAACCCGTGCCTGCAAGCAGGGCAAACAGGAAAGTAGCGATGACGAGCAAAGGAAGCTGTCTGTCGAGTGCTTTTCCCGACAGCCTCCACACTTCCACCAGATGATAGACAAAAAGCGGCAGGACGAGGACATAAAGATAATGCCACCAGTCGAATATCCGCAGAAAAGCATACGCGGTCATGAAGCCCCATCCGGCCAATATCAGCACCGTATGATAGATCTTGGCGTTTCTCTCCCCTATCCTGACCGGTATTGTCCTCCGCGTGGCAGCATCAGTCTCCATGTCACGGATATTGTTCACATTCAGTACGGCAGTGCTGAAACAGCCGATTGAAGCCGCCGGAAGCAAGAGTATCCATGTCCGTATCTCATGCGTTGCCACGAAGTAAGAACCCAGCACCGCGACGATACCGAAGAAAAGGAAGACGGCGAAATCCCCCTGTCCCCTGTATCCGTACGGATTCCTGCCAAGAGTGTATTTCAAGGCACCGGAAATTGCCGCTACTCCGAGGAGCATGGTTATGAATGGGCCGAGATCAAAGAAAGTCCTGAACGAGAACCATATCATAGCCAGTCCGCTTAGTATTGAAAGCACCACATAGACTGCCACCATGGCTTTATACCCGTTTTCGGATATAAGGCCTTTGGTAAGAGTGTAGGCCGGCCCCTTCCGGTCGTCAAGTCTGTCCGTTCCATGCTGGAAATCCCCGAGTTCGTTTGCCGTATTTGACAATATCTGGAGGAACACTGCGGTAAGCAAGGTAAAGAACGCAGCCCATACATCCACCCTGTAATCGGAAGCTGCAAGCATAAGTCCGAGAGAGACACCTGCAAGCGACTGGGGAAGAGTCCTCAGCCTCATGGCTGTAATATATGGTTTCAGATTTTTCATATCCCAAACAACATACAACAATTAAAACAACTACTAAAACAACAATACCGACAACCGCATGACCGAATCAATTGGCGACCTTTGTTTCCGGTTAAGAATCTTATTCGTCTCTTTCTGTGGAGACTTAAACCGGGAACGTGTGCAATTTGGCCCGGGCCACAGAACTTAAAGCGGGTTGTCGGGATGACAACCCGCTTTGATTGTCATAACATACTGTCTGCTGCGTTATTTCGCGCTCGTCCTTGGTCATTTACAGAAGTAAACTCCCGGCGTCCTCCCACTCATGCCTTGCAGCCGGCATATTCTGACAATCAAAGCGCTGAACAACATCAGTCAAGTTTAAGGACGGCCATGAAAGCGCTCTGAGGAACCTCCACAGTACCGATCTGACGCATCCTCTTCTTACCCTGCTTCTGCTTCTCAAGCAGCTTCCTCTTCCTCGTGATATCACCGCCGTAACACTTGGCCGTCACATCCTTCCTGACAGCCTTGACGGTCTCGCGCGCTATGATCTTGGCACCGATGGCAGCCTGGATGGCCACATCGAACTGCTGACGGGGAATCAGTTCCTTCAGTTTCTCGCAGATCTTGCGGCCGAAATCATACGCATGGTCCGCATGGATAAGACTGGAAAGAGCGTCGGCAGGATCTCCGTTCAGCAGAATGTCAAGCTTGACAAGCTTTGCCTCCTTGAAGCCAGTAAGATGATAATCGAAAGAGGCATACCCCTTCGAGATGGACTTCAGCTTGTCGTAAAAATCGAACACGATCTCCGAAAGAGGCATATCGTACGTAAGTTCGAGCCTGTCGGACGTTATATAATGCTGGTTTACGAGTGTGCCCCTCTTGTCAAGGCAGAGTTTCATGATAGGACCGTAGAAGTCAGACTTCGAGATGACCTGGGCCCTGATGTACGGCTCCTCAATCCTGGATATCAGCGTAGGTGCAGGCAATCCCGACGGGTTGTGCACATCCACGACATCGCCCTGCGTCGTGTAGACCTTGTATGATACGTTAGGGACAGTAGTTATCACGTCCATGTTGAATTCACGGTAGAGACGCTCCTGTATGATCTCCAGATGAAGCAGGCCGAGGAAGCCGCAGCGGAAGCCGAACCCGAGGGCCAGCGATGATTCCGGTTCGAAAACCAGGGATGCATCGTTCAGCTGGAGTTTCTCAAGCGAGGATCTCAGTTCTTCATACTGGTCGGTCTCCACAGGATAGACACCGGCAAAAAGCATCGGTTTCACCTCTTCAAAACCAGCTATCGCCTCGGAACAAGGATTCCCGACATGGGTTATGGTATCACCGACCTTCACCTCCGAAGCAGTCTTGATGCCTGATATGATGTACCCCACACTGCCGCAAGGGATTTCATTGCGCGGATCGAGCTTCATCTTCAGCACTCCCACCTCGTCCGCATCATAGACCTTGCCGGTATTGAAAAACTTCACCTTGTCACCAGTGCGGATAGAGCCGTTCACCACTTTGAAATATGCGATGATCCCCCTGAAGGAATTGAACACGGAATCGAAAATCAAAGCCTGGAGAGGGGCCTCCGGATCCCCTTTCGGGGCCGGTATGCGCTCCACTATGGCATCGAGTATCTCCGGAACACCCTGCCCTGTCTTCCCGGAAGCGCAAAGCACATCCTCCGGCTTGCATCCGAGCAGATCCACGACCTGGTCGGTGACGACATCCACCATCGCGGAGTCGACATCGATCTTGTTCAATACCGGGATAATCTCCAGATCATGTTCAATGGCGAGATACAGGTTGGAAATGGTCTGCGCCTGGATACCCTGAGTGGCATCGACTACCAGCAACGCACCTTCGCAAGAGGCTATCGCCCTCGACACCTCGTATGAAAAGTCGACATGGCCCGGGGTATCGATAAGGTTGAGCACGTATTTCTCTCCGCCATGCACATAATCCATCTGAATAGCATGGCTCTTGATTGTGATTCCCTTTTCTTTCTCAAGATCCATGGAATCGAGCACCTGCGCCTCCATGTCCCTGGCCGCAAGTGTCTTGGTGATCTCTATCATCCTGTCTGCAAGCGTGCTTTTGCCATGATCTATATGCGCAATAATGCAGAAGTTCCTTATATTCTTCATTCTCTGTGATATTCAGGGGTTCATATACCGTCAATCCTGCAAAGATAGCAAGATTTGACGAACTGGAAAGAATGTTCGCCCGGAATGGCGTCAGAAATTCAGGTAGAAGTCGCGTGTGAGGGCGATATAATCAGGAGTGTAGGAAGCTCCGTCACGGATGGTCAGGAGCGATTCAGAAGGTACGGAAGTGCCATCCGCCGGTTCCCCTGCCGGGACAATGCCGTGGCGAGACCTGGAGAATTCCGCCACTATGCGTGACGGCTGCTTCTTCGGAGTGGTACGGATTCTTACCGTACGGAAAGGATACAGGCCGCACATACGGGCGTGCCTCAGAAGCCAGAGCCCTGAATCGGCAGGCAATATCAGCGAAAGAATGCCGTCCTGCACCAGATGTCCGGCGGCAAAAGCGATGAGTTCGCGGTAGGACAGGGAATCGGTATGTCTGGCTGCATTGCGGCGCAGGTCAGGAGCGCGGAGGGACATGTCATAATAAGGCGGGTTGGAGAAGATGTGGTCGAACATCAGAGGCGCTCCGGAATCCGCGCCTTCATCAAGAGAAAGCCTGTACTCCTCAAGCGACTGATGCACCGGACACAGCATTCCGGGCCACGGCGAAGCCGCGAAATTCCTTCCGGCCTCCCGGGCAGAAGGCCCGTCAATGTCTATCGCCACAATCCGCACATCGTCTGAAAGTCCGGAAAAACCCGAAAGCCGCTGGGCTGCCATCAAGGCTACCGTTCCGGTTCCTGTTCCTACATCAAGGCTAAGCCTGTCGGTCGCGCGGACAGTCATCAGGGCGCCGAGCAGGACACCGTCCGTATTGACCTTCATGGCGGATTCGACATTTTCGACATCGAAACACCGGAAATGGAAGACACTCATTGCCGTACCGGTTTGTCACTGCTCCATGAACTGGCCGTCGCGCATGAAAAGACTCCGGTCGCACAATGCGGCCAGCTCAGGGTCATGGGTCACTATGACAAAAGTCTGCCCGAGACTGTCCCTGAGTCTGAAGAACAGACTGTGCAGCTCCTGTTTCGTGACACTGTCCAGATTGCCTGAAGGTTCGTCCGCGAAAATCACGGAAGGATGATTGATCAATGCCCTGGCTATGGCGACCCTCTGCTGCTCTCCGCCGGAGAGTTCTGACGGCTTGTGCGAAAGACGCTCCGAGAGACCGAGGTCTCCCAATATCGAGTCTGCCTGCATCCTGGCCTCCTTCGCGGATTTTCCGGAAATCAACGCAGGAATCATCACATTCTCTTCCGCAGTGAATTCCGGCAGAAGATGATGGGCCTGGAACACGAACCCTACTTTCATGTTGCGGAAAAGCGAGAGCCGCCTGCTGTCAAGCCTCAGCACATCTATGCCGTCGATGGACAAAGTCCCGGCATCGGGTCTTGAAAGCGTTCCGAGAATCTGGAGCAGGGTGGACTTGCCTGCCCCGGACGCCCCCATTATCGACAGGACCTCGGATCTGGCGACATCCAGGTCTATTCCCTTCAGCACCTTGAGGCTGCCGAACGATTTTTCTATGCCTTTTGCAGTAATGATAGATTCCATCTGAATTCCGGATTTCCGCAAAAGTACAAAAAAATCCGTTAGCGCTCGCTCAATGAGAATATGAACTCGAGTCCGCCGTCTTTCCGGTTCAATGCGCGGATATCCCCTTTGTGGAATGCTATCGCGTTGCGGACAATGGAAAGGCCGAGACCGGATCCGCCGTCGTCCCGGGTCCTGCCTTCGGAAACACGGTAAAACCTCTCGAAAATCTTCGGAAGATGCTCATCGGGCACTCCCTTCCCTGTATCATAATAGGAAAAATGATAATAGCCGTCCCCTTTCGCATAACATTCGACATGTATCTTGATCTCCCTGCCGCCATATTTGAGACTGTTCTCCATCAGATTGCGGAATACGGCATAGATAAGGCTCGGATTGCCGTTCACGCACAGACCCGGTTCAAGGGCATTTTCCACCAGTATGCCCATCTCCTCGATACGCGGCCTGAGCTCGTCGGACACTTCGTCGACGACATTCCTGAGATCCACCTTCTCCTTGTGCAGCTGCTCCGGAGCCTCTTCTATCTTGGTGATGAGGCCTATATCCCTGATGAGATCCGAAAGACGCATGACCTGCACGTATGCCCTGTCCAGGAACATGTTCCGTCTCTCGTCCGATATGTCCTTGCAGACAGTAAGGGTTTCGAGATAGCCCCTTATGCTGCTGACAGGAGTCCTCAGCTCGTGGGCTATGTTGTTTGTCATCTGCTGCTTCACCACCTTGTTCTTCTCGACATTGGTGACATCGTTGACCGAAACCTCACAGCCATTGTCCGGGTATACGAGGACCTGGATGGTGTAGACACGTCCGCCTTTGTCGACATTGTACTGGAAGACAGGGACATTGTCCACCCTGGAATTCCTGATGTTGCGGGAGACGAACTCGGCGACCGGCTTGAATATGTCATTGTCCCAGATAGTGTCGAGGTCCGGGGTCGGGCGGTCGAGCATCAGATTCACGAACTGGACGAATTTCGGGTTGGCATAGACTTTCCTGCGCTCCTGCGAGAATATCGCTATGCCCCCGTCATAATAATGGAGATGCAGAAGCAGCCTTTCCTTTTCGAGGGCGATTATCCGGTTGCTCTGCTCCAGTCTGTGATAGCTTTCAAGCATCTGCTTGCCTATGTCGCCCAGTTCGGAATCGGGGAATGACATGTTCTCATAGTCCACCTGCCCCTTTTCCGCCGCCTCGGCAAACCGATGGAGCCTGGTCACGCCCTCCCCGAACTTGTCGGAGAGGAAAATGATGAAGAACAGGGCCACAAGAAAGACAAGCACCACTATCAGTATGAACACGGAGTCCGGACGCAGGGCCTTCTTGACATCGTATTCGAACGGGAGAGCCATGCGGACCACATATCCGCCATAGGACTTGGCATAATAGAAGTAATTTATCCCCACGGTGTCCGATTTCCTTATCGCACCCCCTTTCTGGGTCTTAAGAGCCTCCTTTACCTCCGGACGCGCACTGTGGTTATCCATGCTTCCCCGGTTCTCCTCCACGGAATCGAAAAGCACTATCCCGCTTTTGTCGATGACCGTCACTCTCAGTTCCGGAGGGAAAAGGGCCACCGTCGAGGAATAGTCATCGGACTGGGCTATGATGTCCGCATAGCATGAAAGCCTGTCCTGAAGCATAAGCTTCCTGTTGTTCCTGTCTCCGCGGAACTGGAACAGGATCAGCAGCACTGCAAACAATATGAAGACAGCTGCAAAATATTCAAGCAGCTGCCTTTTATAGGATCTTCTTCTGTCTTTCTTCTTCATATCACGGCTATTCTTCGGCATTCATGGAATATCCATAGCCCGACCTGTTCGTCAGATACCCCTTGCATGTGCCGAGCTTGCTTCTTATCCTCGCTATATGCACGTCGACAGTCCTATCCAATACATAAGGAGCATCCTCCCACAGTTCGTTTATCATCTCTTCCCTGGAATATATCCTTCCCGGGTGCGATGCCAGCAATGTAAGTATCTCGAGCTCCTTCTTCGGAAGCACGACAGCGACATCGTCCACATAGACCATCTTCCTGGCTACATCTATCCTCAGCCTGCCGAGGGTTATCTGCTCCTGAGGTTTCTCGTGCCTTACTGCTGTGCTTCTCTTCAGGACAGCCTTCACTCTCGCAAGCACCTCGTTTATCGAGAACGGCTTCGAGATGTAATCGTCGCCGCCTGCGGAAAAGCCTGTCAGCAGATCGTTTTCAGCGCTTCTGGCGGTAAGGAAAATCACAGGGATCTGGCTTTTCCTCTCTTTTCTGAGAATCTCGGCCATCCTGAATCCCGACATGCCTTCCATCATGACATCCAGAAGTATAAGGTCAATATTCTGGTCACAGAGTTCGAGCGCCGATTCTGCGGATGCCACCGGGACAACTTCATATCCCGCATTTTCAAGATTGAACTGCAGTATCTCCCTGATGTCGGGTTCATCGTCCACGACCATTATCCTCTTCTTGTCCATATGTCTGATATTAAACCGGAGACAAAGGTATGCTTTTTCCTTTTTCAAACTTCCTGCAATAATGTAAAATATTTGTTACGCGATTTTGTAACAATATTTTAACATTTCCGCAACAGAATGCAAACAACGATGGACTATTTTTGCGCCAGATTAACTATAACTCATAATTTTATGGACTGGATATATCTGGGATTCGTGATATTCCTATTCATCCTTGCCATTTCGGACCTCTGGGTAGGAGTGAGCAACGATGCAGTCAACTTCCTCAATTCAGCTATCGGCGCAAAGGTCGCCAGATTCAGGACAATCATCATCGTAGCAGCGACAGGCGTCTTCCTCGGTGCAATCATGAGCAACGGCATGATGGACATAGCCAGACACGGCATCTTCAGGCCGGAACAGTTCGCGTTCAAGGAACTCATGTACATCTTCCTTGCAGTGATGGTGACGGACATTATCCTTCTGGATGTCTTCAACTCCCTCGGAATGCCGACTTCCACTACGGTATCGATGGTATTCGAACTGCTCGGAGCCACTTTCGCCCTCGCGATAATCAAGATGGCGACAGAAGAGACAGGACTGGGATTCGCGGACTACATGAACACCGAAAAGGCCCTGTCAGTCATCATGGCGATATTCGTCTCGGTGGCGATAGCCTTTGTCGGAGGTATCGTAATACAATATATTGCGCGTCTGATATTCTCGTTCGACTTCCATAAGGGACTGACATGGAAAATAGGCATCTACGGAGGCATTGCAACCACTGCCATAGTGTACTTCATGCTGTTCAAGGGCACCAAGGACCTGTCGTTCATGACATCTGATGTGAAGACATGGATAGACGAGCACACATGGATGCTTCTGGGCGGCTGTCTGGTATTCTTCACAATACTGATGCAGGTCCTCCATTTCCTGAAAGTGAATGTGTTCAAGGTGATTGTCCTTATCGGCACATTCGCGCTTGCCATGGCCTTCGCCGGGAATGACCTGGTGAACTTCATCGGAGTTCCGCTCGCCGGCTTCTCATCTTACCAGGATTACATGGCGGCAGGTGGCGGGGATCCGGCCGGACACATGATGGGCGTACTCAACGAACCGGCTTCCACTCCGCTGATATTCCTGGTTGCCGCCGGAGTAGTGATGGTAATCGCTCTGGCCACTTCCAAGAAGGCGCACAATGTGACCAAGACCGAAATCAATCTTGCCCGCCAGGATGAAGGCGACGAGATGTTCGGCTCGTCCAAAGCGGCAAGAAGCATAGTAAGATGGAGCAACTCCACTGCCAGCTTCATAGTCTCGGCCACACCGGACAAGGTCAAGAAGTGGATAGCGACGAGATTTGACAAGACAAATATAGACATAGCGGACAATGCCGCCTACGATGTGGTCAGGGCGTCGGTGAACCTCGTGGTCGCATCACTTCTGATAGCGCTCGGAACATCTCTCAAGCTTCCGCTCTCCACAACCTATGTCACGTTCATGGTTGCGATGGGTACTTCGCTTGCCGACAAGGCCTGGAGCAGGGAAAGTGCAGTCTTCAGAATAACCGGAGTGCTTTCCGTCATAGGAGGCTGGTTCCTGACCGCGGCCATCGCTTTCATCAGTGCGTTCTTCATAGCTCTGCTGATGCATTTCGGAGGCACGGTCGTGACAGTCATAATAGTCGTCGCAGGTCTGGCTGTCCTTATCCACAGCAATGTCAAATACAAGGAAAAGAACGACAGCACGAAAGGCGACAAGGCCTACTATGACATACTCAAGATAAGCGACAGGAAGCAGGTCTGGGTGCCGTTCCTGAAATATGTGGCGGAGAACGACAAGGCCTTCCTGGATGAAATGGCGGCACAGTACACTTCTGTCACGGACGGGCTCATGCAGGAGAATGTAAGGACTCTGAAACGCTCGATGAACGATCTGAAGAACTACAAGGCCCGGCTGAAAAGCCTGCGGAAGAAAGAGACCGTCTGTCTCCGCATGGCAGACCCCGAGACGGCTCTGGAGAAAAGCGCATGGTTCCACACCTCATTCAACTACATGGAACAGGTATATTATTCGCTGCGCCGGATCTGCGAGCCTGCATACGAGCATGTGGACAATAACTTCTCCCCTATCCCGGCAGAATACTGCAAGGCTTTCTCTGCCGTGAGGGATGAGCTTGTGGGTACTGTCCAGAGTCTTGCAAACCATTTCAGGGAAAGGGACTACGAGGCCATGAGGACACAGGAGGAAGCCCTGAGCAAGCTGCAGATCAAGTTCTCGGATCTCAGAAAGGCCCTGATGGTGGATATCCAGGAGAAGAACCTGAACCTGACAGTGGCATACATGTACCTGAATCTGGTCCAGGAATCGGAGCAGCTCTGCATATCGCTCAAGCATTACGCCCGGGCTTCCCGCAAGCTGGCGTAGCCATTCGCAAGGTCATACGAGTATGACTTTGAAAAAAGAATACTTCAGGCCGGGTAAAATTCCCGGCTTTTTTCGTACCTTTATGGGGATATTGTAAAATTTCTGGAAAATGTTCGGGAAAGAAGTATATGCCGGGAGAAGGAAAAGACTCCTGGAACTGATGCATGATACCGGGAAAGAGGGACAGAGAGGGATTGCAGTCTTTACGGGGAACGTGGATGCTCCTCAGAACTACCGTGGGAATGACTATAAATTCCGGCAGGAAAGCTCATTCCTGTATTTCTGGGGGATAGACGAGCCGGGGTTCGCAGCCATTCTCGACCTTGACAGCGGAGACGAGACCCTGTACGGGAATGACGTAGACATCGATGACATCATCTGGATGGGACCGCAGCCGTCTGTGGCGTCCAAAGGGGAACTTGCAGGTGTAAGCCATACGGCGCCATATAAGGCCTTCTTCGAAACGGTGAGAAAAGCCAGGGCACAGGGAAGGACGGTGCATTTCCTGCCGGCCTCCAGATATTACAATACGATGACGATATCGGAACTTACGGGCTGTTCTCCGGAGAATGCAGGAAAGACCGCTCCGGCATACGGCGGCGGTGAAACGGCAGCCTCGCTTGAGCTGACGAAGGCGGTGATATCCATGCGCCTTATCAAGGAAGCATGTGAAATAGAGGAGATAGACAAAGCCTGTGAAATCGGCTACCTGATGCACAGCGCTGCCCGGAAGGCCTGCAAGCCAGGAGTGAAGGAGCAGGATATAGTAGGGCTGATGGAAGGGGTGACAATATCGAAAGGGTGGGGAGTATCATTCACCACCATACTGTCGCAGAACGGGGAGACCCTGCACAACCATCTGCACCATCAGACGATAACCCCCGGCAGGATGCTGCTGATTGATGCAGGTGCCGAAAGCAACACGCATTATGCCTCTGATTTCACGAGAACCCTTCCGTGCAGCGGCAGATTCACCACGAAACAGCGCGACATCTACGACATAGTGGCGGAATGCAATGAACTGGCCTACCAGCTGGCCGCCCCGGGAATACCGTACAGGGAAGTGCATCTTGCCGTAGCCGCGAAGATGCTGGACGGGCTGAAAGCCATCGGTCTCGTGAAGGGACACATAGACGATATGGTGAATGAAGGCATAGCCGGACTGTTCATGCCGCATGGTCTCGGACACAACATGGGAATAGACGTGCATGACATGGAAGACCTCGGGGAAGACCTCGTAGGCTATGACGACGACCAGACCAGGGCTTCCCAGCTTGGGCTCGGCTCACTGAGAATGGCCAGAAGACTCAGGCCTGGGCATGTAATCACCGACGAACCGGGAATTTATTTCATCCCTGCCCTGATCGGCAAATGGAAAACCGAAGGCACTGACAAAGGCATGGTGGACTACGGAACGATAGAACAGTATCTCGACTTCGGAGGCATAAGACTGGAGGACGACCTGCTCATCACGGAAGACGGCTGCCGCAGACTCGGGCCTCACAGACTCCCTATCGCTGCAGACGATGTAGAAGCCGCCATGGCAAACGAATAACAATACCGGACCCCGCAAGGTCCGACAGATTCCCGTCAAATGGAAACAGTAATAGGAATACTGGCGGTACTCGCCGGAATCATAGGAATCCTGGGCAGCATACTGCCAGCCCTTCCCGGTCCGCCGTTGAGCTGGGCAGGAATGCTCCTGCTCTTTTTCTGGGGCGGGACGAACGGACAGGGAGAGGAAATGTCGCTTACTATCCTGCTGGTGATGCTCGGCGTCACAATCATTGTAAGCATACTCGACTACCTCGTCCCGGCATATCTCACCAAGGTTACAGGCGGCTCCAAAGCCGCTGAATGGGGAACCTTCATAGGAATGATCGTCGGAATCATATTCTTCCCGCCATGGGGTATGATTACAGGATCTGTCCTCGGCGCCTTTCTTGCGGAAATAATTTTCGCCGACAAGAAA
Source organism: uncultured Bacteroidales bacterium (assembly GCA_944326385.1). GTDB lineage: Bacteria > Bacteroidota > Bacteroidia > Bacteroidales > UBA932 > Cryptobacteroides. The sequence goes on from CALVDT010000003.1 coordinate 27,156, forward strand.
GGCGGAGAGGCCATCAAATCCGCGATGGGATCTTTCCTCGGTTTTTTAGTAGGGACCGGGCTCAAGCTCGTCGCCTGCGGTGTGATGATGTACTATATCATCGTGTACCTCTGACGGCCATGATCAGGCCTCCGGAAGGAAGCCTTTGCCGATCATGTACTGGGCGATCTGGACAGCATTCGTCGCAGCCCCCTTGCGGAGATTGTCAGCCACGCACCAGAGATTCAGCCCGTATTTTACGGAAGGATCGCGGCGTATACGCCCTACGAAGACTTCGTCGTGCCCCCATGCATAAAGAGGCATAGGATAGATGTTCTTCGACGGGTCGTCCTGGAGTACGCACCCCGGGGCTTCGGAAATCAGTCTCCTTACTTCCTCGAGAGTGAAATCCTTCTCGAATTCAAGGTTGATCGACTCGGAGTGCCCGCCCTTTACCGGGACGCGCACAGTGGTCGGCGATACGAGAATATTCTCGTCGAGTATCTTGTGCGTCTCGTTCACCATCTTCATCTCTTCCTTCGTATAGCCCGACTCAAGGAATGAATCGATATGCGGGAGTATGTTCTCGTCGATAGGATATGGATATACTGCCGGATATTCGCCCCATTTCCCGCCGGCGCGCTCAGCCTCCATCTGGTCCAGAGCCTTGTATCCCGTTCCGGTTACGGACTGGTACGTGGAGACGACGATACGTTTGATCGTGAAAGCCTTGTGGAGCGGAGCCAAAGGCATGAGCATCTGTATGGTTGAACAGTTCGGATTCGCTATGATATAGTCATCCGCCGTTATGACATCCCCGTTGATTTCAGGGACTACGAGTTTCTTGGTCGGATCCATTCTCCAGCATGAGGAATTGTCCACCACGCGGCAGCCGGCTTCGGCGAATTTCGGAGCCAGCTCTTTCGAGGCTCCAGCCCCGGCCGAGAAGAGGGCGAGGTCAGGCTTTGCCGCTATGGCATCCTCGGCACTGAGCACCGGCCATTCCTTTCCCTTGAATGAGACTTTTCTGCCTACCGATCTGGCAGAAGCTACCGGGAGGAGTTCTGTTACGGGGAAATCACGCTCTGCGAGCACTTCAAGCATTCTGGTGCCTACAAGTCCGGTGGCACCTACTACAGCTACTTTCATGATTCAAATTATTAAGTTCCTTTTATGTAACGTCAGTTCGACGAATTTATGTTGTTCAGCACCAGGGAATCCGTCGAACAGTCGTTAAGGATTTCTTCGAAATCCAATTTATCTTAAACCCCAGTCGCTGTAGCGACAGCCCCTTTTCAAGGGGCGCCACCCTCATTTCTGCTCGCTCTCGAACGGCCTCCGGACGTTCTCGTGAACCGCTCACGACCTCGCCGGGGGCTCGTCGCAGGACTTTATCCTGCTCCTTCAGAGGTTGTTCGATATCTTTCAATATTGAAATTTATCGAACACATGTTATTTCAAAGCCTGGTCAAGGTCGGCAATCAGGTCATCCACACTTTCCGTGCCGACAGACAGACGCAGCAGGTTCGGATACACACCGCATGCTATCTGCTCCTGCGGGCCGAGCTGGGAATGCGTGGTAGAAGCCGGATGCACGATAAGCGACTTGGAATCGCCCACGCTGCTGACATGGAGAATCAGTTCCAGCTTGCCGACCAAGGCCGCAGCCGCTTCAAAACCGCCTTTCACCCTGAATGTCAGCACTGCACCGAAACCGTGACGCAGATATTTCTTCGCAAGTGAATGATACGGATTGTCCGGAAGCCCGGTATAGCTGACGCTCTCCACAGCCGGATGACGGTCGAGGAATTCCGCTATGGCCATCGCATTCGAACAGCATCTCTCTACCCTGAGCGAAAGCGTCTCCAGTCCCTGAAGCATCAGGAACGAATTGAAAGGAGAAGCCGATGCACCGATATTCCTCAGGCCGTCAACACGGATTCTTCCGGCAAACGCCGCATTTCCGTACACTTCCTTGTATATCAGGCCGTGATAGCTCTCAGCCGGTGCTGCGAGAAGAGGATATTTCTCCGGAGTCCAGTCGAAATTGCCTCCGTCAACCACTACTCCTCCGAGAGCTGTGCCGTGTCCGCATATCCACTTGGTGGCTGAATGTATCGAGACATTGACTCCCCACTGGAAAGGCTGGAAAAGATAGCCTCCGCAGCCGAAGGTATTGTCGATCATCACGCAGACGCCTTTCCTTCGCGCCATCTCTACTATCGGTTCGAAATCAGGGACATTGAATGCGGGATTCCCGAGAATCTCAAGGTATATCGCCTTCGTCCTGTCATCCACGAGCTTCTCAAGATCCTCCACCCTGTCGCTGTCAGCGAAACGAACCTGGATTCCCATGTCTCTCAGTGTGATCTCGAACATGGTGAAAGTCCCGCCGTAGAGGAACGGGGATGTCACGATATTGTCTCCCGGTCCGCATATATTGGTCGCAGCCAGGAAGACTGCAGCCGTACCTGATGCCGTGGAGACGGCAGCGACACCGCCTTCGAGGGCTGCCATCCTTTTCTCGAACACATCGTTCGTGGTATTTGTGATGCGGGTATAGATATTCCCCGGCTTTTTCAATGCAAAAAGGTCTGCCCCGTCCTGCATGTCCTCGAAAGTATATGCAGTGGTCTGGTATATCGGCACCGCAGTAGCCTTCGACACAGGATCGATCTCCTGTCCCGCCCTCAACTGGAGGGTCTCAAAACCGTACTTTCTCTTTTCCATATAAAAACAACGTCAGTCGACGAATTTATGTCGTTCATGATCAATCCAACAGCTGTTGGATGATATTCCCCAGCGGGCCGCTCTCTATCAGGAAGCCGTCATGACCGAACTTCGAGTTTATCTCTACATACATGGCCCCTTTTATGTGGGTAGCCATGAATTTCTGCTCCTGCACGGGAAACAGATTGTCCGTATTGATTCCGACCACCACGGTATCCGCCTTTATCAATCCCAGAGCCGCCTCAACTCCACCCCTGCCACGGCCTACATTATGGCTGTCAAGGGAATAGGTCAGGCAATAGTATGAATAGGCGTCGAATCTGTTTATCAGCTTCCTGCCCTGGTACTGCTGGTATGAACACACCTTGTCTGCAAACATCTTGTCGGCATCGGATTCGCTCTGCGTCTCGTTGTAGCAGATATAGTTCCTGTACGAGATCAAAGCGATGGCCCGTGCGCACCCGAGACCTGCCCTTCCTCCTTCAAGACTCCTGCACTCCCGGAATGTAGGATCCGCCTCAAGTGCCATCCTCTGCGATTCGTTATAAGCCGTCACCCACGGTGTCACCCTGGCCCCGCAAGCGGAAACCAGAGACTTCTTCATGACATCTGGCTCCATAATCATCCATTCCAGAGCCTGGAATCCGCCTATAGAGCCACCAATCATCAGGTCGATCTTCTCCACTCCCAAATGTTTCCGTATGAGGATGTTCGCATTTACGATATCCCTCACCGTAATCTTCGGAAAATCGAAATAATACGGTCTGTCCGTCCCCGGCTTGACGGTCGCAGGGGAAGTGGTGCCGTATGGAGAGCCGAGCATATTGACACAGACGACAAAATACCTGTCCGGATCTATGACCTTGCCGGGACCTACAAGCTCCGGCCACCAGTCCTGAGGATCGGAGTTCGCCGTAAAGGCATGGCATATCCACACTACCTTCCGGTCATCTCCGGACGGATCATAAGGTCTGTCCGACCTGTGGTAAGTCACGCACAGTTCCTCCAGCTGTTCCCCATCTTCAAGATGGAATATACCGTCATGTCTATATTCTTTCCTGATCATCGAATCTTTCAAATTTATGCATTTATGTTTTAATTTCCAAGGCCATTCACCGGCACGGCGGGCAGGACATCCTTCCTGTACCGCAGCGAAAGGTACACTGTCCTTATTATCAGATGGATCAGATAAGCCCCGAACAGGACATGAATGGCGGCGGATGAAGGCGCACCCGGTGCCAGAAGGTGCAATACGCCAAGTCCGGCAAAATAAGTGATGAAAAATCCCGCAGCTGCGAGTATCATCGTATTCCTGATCGGTCCGGATGCCGTAGCGCCGATATAGATGCCGTCCCAAGCAAAGGCCGCACAGCCGGCCAGCGGCATCAGGATCATCCATGGCATATATCTCATGGACATGTCCACCACTTCATAATCGGAAGTCATCACTTTCATGATAGGCTGTCCCGCAAAAGCATAGATGAACATGAAGGCCACACCGATGCCGAGACTCCAGACGAAGACGAATTTGACCGTCCGCATCAGGTTTCCCCTGTCTCCCGCACCGATATATCTGCCGGAAAGCGCCTCACCTGCATACGCAAAGCCGTCCGTGAAATACGAGAAAAGCATCATTATCTTCATGAGTATGGTACCTGAAGCCAGAAGAAGGTCTCCATAATGGGCCGAGAAGGTCGTAAAGCCTATGTAAATCCCTATGAAGCAAAGGGATCTGACAAACAGGTCTGTATTCATCACAAAAAAGCGCCTCGTCTCAGTCCCTTTGAACGACGACACACAGTCCGACAGCCCGTATCCGGAAAACACCTTTTTCCTGTATTTGAAGAATACGATGAGCAATGCGCAGGCAAGTCCGGAATACTGGGCAGCCACAGTCCCTACGGCAATCCCCCTGAAACCGATACCCTCATACGCCAAATCCCCCGCTGTAAAACCGAGGGCGAGGACAATGCTCGCCAATGCATTCATCACGTTCACCACCAAGTCCGTAACCATCGGGGATATGCTGTCCTGCATACCGATGAACCATCCCTTGAGGGCCATCAGGCTCAATGTGGCTGGAGACGCCCATATCCTGATGTAGAAATACGTGGAAGCGAGCTCTTCCACTTCGGGCGAACAGTCTATCACGAGAAAAGCCAGTCTGATGAACAGCCACTGCGTCACAAGCAGAAGCACCGAACAGAGAAGGGCTATGCCTACGGCCCTGCTGAATATATCCGCCGCTGCCTTCATGTCGTTCCGGCCGAAAGCCTGCGCCACAAGACCGCCCGTGCCTACCCTCAGAAACCCGAAATTCCAGTAAAGCAGGTCGAAAAGCATGGTCCCTATGGCCACCCCGCCTATCAATGTGGCCACGGAAGCCAGGGATGAAGCATCGAGATGCCCGGCCACGGCAATGTCCACCATGCCGACTATCGGCACAGTGATATTGGCCAGTATGCTCGGCACCGCCAGATTCAATATGTTCCTGTTTATCCCCATTATCCGCCGTCACCTGTATTTTTCCCCTTCTTCCAGCATACCTAAATATGATGAATATCTTTCCGCACTTATCGTTCCCGCCTCCACGGCTGCTTTCACAGCGCATCCCGGCTCATGTGTATGCGTGCATGGGGTGAATCTGCAGTCTTCTGACGCTTTCAGCATCTCCGGGAAATACAGGGCTATCTCCTCCGGCCTGATGTCGACAAGCCCGAAGCCGCGGATTCCGGGGGTATCTATGATGAAGCCGCCTGAAGCCAGGGCATACATCTCGTAGAAAGTAGTGGTGTGCCTGCCCTGGAGATGAGCCTCGGATATCTGTCCTATCCTGAGATCCAGTGCCGGGTCCAGAGCTTTTATCAGGGATGATTTCCCGACGCCCGAGACACCCGAGAAAAGGCATACGGAGGCATTGCATTCCGACCTCAGCACATCTATCCCCTCCCCCGTCAGGGCAGACACTTCCAGAATATGATATCCGGCACTGCCGTAAATGGCATGGAAAGCGTCCAGCTGCTCCCGGTACGCTTCCCGGAACAAGTCTATCTTGTTCAGCACGATGACCGGATGGACATCATACACTTCGCATGTGACCAGAATCCTGTCGAGAAAAGGCAGCTTGACTTCCGGGAAATCCAGAGTGACGACAATGAAGGCCTTGTCGATATTGGCCGCAATTATATGCGACTGCCTCGACAGATTAGCGGATTTCCTTATCACATAGTTCTTTCTCGGCAGCACCGAAGTGATCAGCGCCGGACTTTCCAGGGTCGGGACACCCGGACCGGAGTCGAATGTGACATGATCGCCCACGGCCACGGGATTCGTGGCCGAACTTCCGCCGAGCCGTATCCTGCCTCGCAGCACGGCAGGGAAAAGCTCCCATTCCGGAAGCCTTGAAAGCAGATAATGGCTTCCTGTATGCTTTACCACTGTAGCTGTCTGCATGCCGTCAAGGTTTAGAAACTTGACAAAGATAATGGAATTTTTTATATTTGGCCTTTGTTGCGTCAACCATTAACCTTTGGAATATCATGATTAACGAGAATCAGATTGAAGAGACTTTGGAAAGTCTGTTTGACAACATAGAATTCAGCGACGAGCCGTCAGGGCTCTATGACCCGCTCAGGTACATGATTGGAATCGGAGGCAAAAGGGTGCGGCCGAGGCTCTGCCTGATTGCCTATTCGCTATTCAAGGACAGCTTCGACGAGAAGATTCTCGAACCTGCTGCGGCACTCGAGGTTTTCCACAGTTTCACGCTGATACACGACGACGTCATGGACAATTCCGACATGCGCCGCGGAGTTCCCACTGTCTGCCGCAAATGGGACAGCAACACTGCCATCATCTCTGGTGACGTGATGTCCATAGACAGCTACCGGAGGATTGCGAAGGCTCCCGCCGATGTGCTCCCGGAAGTGCTCGGTCTTTTCACAACGACTGCAGCACAGGTCTGCGAAGGCCAGCAGTACGACATGGAATTCGAGGACATGAAGGAAATCTCCATGGAATCCTACCTGAAGATGGTCGGGTTGAAGACTGCGGTGCTCATAGCCTGCTCTGCGAAACTCGGTGCCATGATAGGCGGTGCCGACGGGAGAACCTGCGATCTGCTCTACAAGTTCGGCTACGACCTTGGACTGGCATTCCAGATCACGGACGACTATCTCGACACATACGGGGATCCGGCCATTTTCGGAAAGAAGATAGGCGGGGACATAATAAACAACAAGAAGACATGGCTGCTGACCAAGGCTCTTGAAAAAGGCGGCGAACTCGAGCAATCCGGGGCTGTGGACCAGTTCCACGGCAGGACGGCACTGCTCAGGGCCATGGAGATGAAGACAGGCAATGAAGCCGACAAGGCTGCCAAGATAGCAAAGGTCAAGGAAATCTATGAAACCCTCGGCATAGACGAAGATGTCAAGTACGAAATCATCAAGCTGCATGCCCAGGCCATGAACTACGCCGGGATGATAGGCCTTTCCAAAGTACGTTACGAGATGCTGCACCGCTATGCTGACAGACTCCTCGGGAGGAACAAATGACGATGGACAGGAAGGAACTGGAGATAATGGCCCCAGCCGGCAATTTCGAATGTCTGCATGCGGCAATACAAGGCGGTGCCGACTCCGTCTATTTCGGGATCGGAAGGCTGAACATGAGATCCCATTCCGCGAACAATTTCGGGATGGAGGATCTGCCGGAAGTCTGCCGGATATGCCGGGAGCATGGAGTGAAGTCGTATCTGACTCTGAACATTGTATTGTATCAGGAGGATCTCGAAGATATGAGAAGGACCCTGGACGCTGCGCTTTCCGCCGGCATCTCGGCCGTGATAGCATCGGACATGGCGGCAATCATGTATGCCAGGTCCATAGGTCTGGAAGTCCATATCTCCACACAGCTCAGCATCTCAAACGTGGAGGCTCTGCGGTTTTATGCACAGTATGCCGATGTCATCGTGCTTGCCAGGGAGCTCAACCTGCATCAGGTCAAGGAGATAAAGTCGCTGATAGTCTCCGAGGGCATAAAGGGGCCTTCAGGACGGCCTGTCGAGATAGAGATGTTTGCCCATGGCGCGCTGTGCATGGCCGTCTCGGGGAAATGCTATCTGAGCCTGCACGAATACGGGGCATCCGCAAACAGAGGCGCATGTTACCAGATCTGCAGGCGCGGATATGAGGTCACCGACCTGGAAACCGGGAACAAGCTCGTTGTGGACAACAAATACATCATGTCACCGAAGGACCTGTGCACTATCGGATTCATGGACAAGATCATCGATGCCGGTGTCACCGTATTCAAGATCGAAGGCAGGGCCAGGTCTGCAGAATATGTAAAACGGACTGCCTCATGCTATCGCCGCGCCGCTGACGCCGTGTGCGACGGGACCTACTCTGCGGAACTGGCCGCCGGACTGGAAAAGGAGCTCGAGGAAGTATTCAACCGGGGTTTCTGGGACGGCTACTATCAGGGAGCCAGGCTTGGTGAATGGAGCGAAGTGTACGGCAGCAAGGCCACCCGGAAGAAAATCTATTGCGGCAAAGTCACAAACTGGTTCGCAAAACTCGGTGTGGCTGAAATCCTCATCGAGTCATCCGCATTGAGTGTCGGCGACAATATCCTGATCATAGGCCCGTCTACCGGGGTCGTGGAATTGTCCGTTACCGAAATCAGGGTGGACCTGAAACCCGTGGAGAAGGCGTCAAAGGGTGTCTACTGTTCTATTCCGGTGGATCTGCACGGGCAGACGGAGAAGCTCCGCCGTTCCGACAAAGTCTACATCTGGGCTTGATTTCCGGGACGTTACCTGAAGAGATCGTGGAGAATCTGCAGAGAATTGACATTCAGTGCAGACTCCGTGTGATATTCGATATACTTCAGCAACTTTCCGGCGATCTCGTTCCGCACCTCTCCCGACATCGGGACAAGCATGGCCTCCGAAAAAGGCCGCCTGATGAAATCCGAGACCAGCGGCATCCTCTCACCGACGAACGGCTCCAGGTCGCAAGGTTCGGGGCTGAATCCGAGCTCGATTATGAACTCGAGAAGGAAATAAAGATGGAAATTGCTGAAGTCTGCATCCATGGCATCGAGAAGCAGAATATTCTTCTCGCACATGTCGTAAAGGGAAGCATCCGCCACACCCTCTTTCACGACACGGAAGAGCACCTCGCTGATGAACATCGAAATGGCGCTTTTGCTCAGATTGTTCCTCAACCCTGTCAATGGATACCGCGAAACGATATTCCTGGCAGTGAACAGTCTGGACCTGCTTGTCTCCGCAATGTCTGCCTCAAGTATGCTGAGAGGAAAAAAAAGAGAAGTCACCGGGCGCCTGGAAACATTCCTGACAAAAAAACCTTTCCTGCCGTACGCTTTTGACAGAGTATGCAGGACCATGGAATTTTCCCCGAAACGGGTTGTATGAAGCAGGATGAATTCCGAATTGTTCATCTATGGAAACCCTCTATATGAGTCCGGCTGCGGGAAGCCCTTGAAGGAACTCCGCCATTGCCCTCAGAGCCTTGCCTCTGTGTGAAATGGAGTTCTTCCGGTCTTCGGTTATCTCTGCAAGAGTGACTTCAGGATATTCATCGGCAATGAATACCGGATCATAGCCGAAACCTCCCTTGCCGGCCTTGCACCTTGCTATCCTGCCCTCGAGAATCCCGTTGAAGAAATGTCTCTTGCCGTTTATAATCAATGTTATGACACTTCTGAAGCGTGCCTTGCGAAGATTTTTCCTTGGTTCGATTCCCATGGCCTTCATCATGGAAGCTTCCATCTCCTTGCGGGAGAGCTCATCGAGGAGCTTGTCCATATTCCTGTCGAAACTTTTGTCTTCTCCGGCATATCTGGCCGTCCTGACTCCCGGAGCACCGCCGAGCGCATCCACTTCAAGGCCGGTATCGTCTGCAAAACAGTCGGTATGACACTTGTCCCAGATATAATCAGCCTTCTGCTGTGAATTGGCCCTCAGAGTAGAACCTGTTTCAGGAATCTCTTCACTGATTCCCATCTGTGCAGGGGTAACGAGCTCGAATCCCTTGCCTAAAATCTCTGATGCCTCACGCAGTTTTCCGCTATTGCCCGTTGCAAAAACCATTTTCATAACTGCTTGTATTTTCGTCTAAAATCGCCGCAAAGTTATAAAAATGATTTTTCATTCTCCAAATCATGCCGTTAATTTATTATATCACCTTATATCACCGGGCTTCACGCACCATACAGTCAGCACCTGCCGGCATCCGTTATCATTGCCTTGAGTCCGGAATTGAAGCGGTCGCATGAAAGAAGATGTTCAAGAGTGACATGCAGCCTGTACTTCCAGTAATGACGGGGGACAGCGGGAATATTTATCCTCTCTCCAGAAGGCTCGGGAGACCTCAGCTCATCATCCATGGCCAGCCAGTCCTGCAGAGGAAGGATGGCCAGCATGGAAGAGGACTCCAGATGCTTCTGCACGATTTCCCGGCATATCCACGGTTCACACGAACGCGGGGCTTCACCGCCACGGTGCATCACCAGATGCCAGTAGTCATCTGCGACTCTCCTGTCCTCTTCCCACCAGGCGCGCAAAGGATTCATGTCATGGGTAGATGTCGTGCATACCGAATAATACGGGTATCTTGACGGATCTGCGAATCTGCTGTCCATACTTTTCGGCATACGCTGTATTTCAAGTGACAGGATGCTGTATTCGTCCATGACTTCTGCGACACAGCCGGGTATCATGCCGAGATCCTCACCGCAGGCCAGCATTCCTGTAGCGGAAAGGAGCGATGAAAGCTTTCTCATCGCCGACTCTTTCCAGAATGCATTGTGCTGGTGATAGAAAAAGTCGTCATAAAGCCGGTTGAATACCTGTTTCATGAAGTCGTCCAAAGCGGAATACGCCGAAGTGCTGTGTGCAGCGATTCTCGGATGCCACAGGCCTTTCCTGTGAGGGTCTTCAACGAAAAGGACATCCTTGCTGTCACTCCCCTTGGCCCGGACGTCGAAGCCCATCGAGGAAAGCTCGGCTTCGGAATACGGCAAAGCCGGATTGAAATGCCCCATAAGTCCGCTTTTTTCAGGGAGTGGTATTTCCCATATCCTGAAAAACCCGAGAATATGGTCTATCCTGAATACATCGAAATACCGGGACATTTTCTTCAGCCGGGCCTTCCACCATGCATATCCGTCCTTCGACATCCCGTCCCAGTCGTATGTCGGGAATCCCCAGTTCTGGCCGTCGGCGGAGAATGCATCGGGCGGGGCTCCAGCCTGTGAATCCATGTTGAAAAGCCTGCCGTTCACCCACGCGTCGGCACTGGTCCTGCTGACCCCGATAGGCAGATCCCCCTTGAACACCACGCCCTTGCTTCGAGCATAATCCCTTGCCTCTGAAAGCTGCAGATGAAGATGGTACTGGACAAACATATGATAGCCGGCCTCTTTCTCATGTCCTTTTAAATATTTCCGGATTTTCATCTCGTCATACACCGAATAATCTTCAGCGGCGCCATGTTTCCACTTCCGGAAATCGGCAGTGCCGAACCTGTCTCTCAGAGTACAGAATGCAGCATACGGCAGCAGCCATTCCTCATTGCTTTCCACAAACGACCTGTAGGACTTTGTCCGGCACACTTTTGTCCCGGTCTTCCCATACGCCTTGTAAAGGAGTCTGCGCTTTTCTTCATTCACCTTTTCGTAATCCACATGCGGCAAGGCATTCAGCCCGGCTTTCATCTGCCTGTATTCATCGTCTTCTTCCACTCCCGCATCAGGCAGGTGGATGTATTGAGGATGCAGGGCAAAACTGGAATTAGCGTTGTAAGGATAGGAATCCTCCCATGTACCAGTCATCGTGGTATCGTTTACCGGGAGTATCTGGATAATCTTCTGGCCTGTTCCGGCAGCCCAGTCTGCAAGCAATTTGAGATCATTGAACTCACCTATGCCGAAACCGGACTCCGACCTCAGGGAAAACACCGGCACCGCCGTACCTGCGGCTTTCCATTGCCTGCCGGGCGACCTGCGGAACACGCCGTCTGCAAAAGGGGATGAAAGGAAGGGAAGGTCTGCGGGAACATCGTTCCAGCTGTCCCGGACTTCCACCGGCTTACGTACATTCTTCTGCGGGAGCGTCACCGAATGTTGCGCCCATTCTGTCCGTCTGCACAATCCTCCCGAATGCAGTTCATACCGGTACTCGAAGATCTGCCCCGGCTTAAGTCTGTCGATTCCGGCTCTCCAGATGCTGCCCGGCCCGTATTCCATAGGATAAAGACGGTCTCCTGACCTGAGAAAAAGTTCTTCGCCCCAACGGGTGAAATATTCTACACTGGCTATCAGTTTCATTTGCGGTTATGGAATTTTTCTGTTTCTGCAAAATTATCAATAATAATATCATCGGCAAAAAATTCAAGCCCTACGATGAAATGATGTCCCCACGGAAATCCTGTTTTTCCCGGATGCAGCAAAAACTATTGAAAATAAAGCGTAACTTTGTATGATTATTGCACAGACACGCGGACTGTGCATCTTCCGGAAGATTCGGGAGAACCGGGAATAATTGAAATTCAAGATATTATGAAAAGATATTTTTTGACGGCTGCAGTCCTGACGGCTGCAATATCATGGATGCCGGCATACGGCCAGAGCAAAAGCTTCAAACTGGGGCAGTGGACCGAGATACAGAATTCAATACTGAAAGAGCTGAACCGGTCCTATGTGGACAGTCTTCCGGTGGACAGGATCATGAGGGCGGGGGTGGATGCCATGCTGGAGAATCTCGATCCATACACAATATACATCCCGGAAGAGGAGAATGAAGACCTCCAGATGATGCTGTCCAAGACCTACGGTGGCATCGGGGCGATAATATTCAAGGAAAAGGAAGCAAACGTGATCATAAACGAGCCTTACTACGGCTCACCTGCCTGGAAGAACGGACTCCGGTGCGGAGACGAGATCATAGCCATAGACGGAAAGCCGACAAAAGGCCTCGAAGCTGCGGAAAGCAGCGACAGGATGAAAGGAAAGCCTGGCACGACGGTGAATTTCAAGGTCCTGAAAGCCCGCAGCGGGGATACCGTGGATGTTGCAATAGTCAGGGAACGCATCCATATCCCTGATGTGGAATATGTCGGAATGCTCGATGACACCACAGGATATATCAAGCAGACAGGCTTTACAGACAAAGTCTCGGAAGAGATAAAGGCAGGATACTTCAAACTGAAGGGACAGGGCATGAAAAGGCTTGTGCTTGATTTGCGCGGAAACGGAGGCGGACTGATGAACGAAGCCATAAACATCGTGTCGCTCTTCGTGCCTGAAGGATCTCTCGTAGTATCTTCAAAAGGGAATACACCCGAGTCCCTGAGGGAATACAGGACCACATCCGAACCGGTGGATACGGAGATACCTCTTATCGTCATGGTGGATTCCGGCTCGGCTTCTTCATCTGAAATCGTAGCCGGCGCCATCCAGGATCTGGACAGAGGCACCATCATGGGAGAAAGGACTTTCGGAAAAGGTCTGGTGCAGACCGTGCGGCCGATAGTCTATAACGGGCAGCTGAAAGTCACCACTGCCAAATACTACACACCGAGCGGACGCTGCGTACAGGCCATCGACTACAGCCACCGGAATGAAGACGGAAGTGTCGGCCACATCCCTGACTCCCTGACACACGAATTCAGGACCAGCAAAGGCAGGATTGTCAGAGACGGAGGCGGCATAACTCCTGACGTGGAACTGGAACGGCCATCCTACAGCAGGCTCGTGTATTCGCTCGTACTTAACGGAATCATAGACAGATACACCATACACTACGCAAAGCAGCACGACACTATCCCGGCTCTGGACGAATTCCATTTCTCCGATGAGGATTTCGAGGATTTCATAAACTTCGCCAAAGACCAGAAATTCGACTGCCGGAGCGGTGCCGAGACCCTTTTCGACGAAATGAAGAAGGAGCTGGAGGCCGACGGACTCGAAGACAGCATGACAGAGGAACTTGCAGCCCTTGAAAAAGCCATAAAGCTTGACAAGGAAGAGTTCATCCGCCTTAAAAAGGACGAGATAATCCCGTTCATCGAAGAAGAGATTGCCGTCAGATACTACTTTCAGGAAGCCGGCATCGAAATCAGACTGAGATACGATGACCAGCTGAAAAAGGCGTTATGATTTCTTCCTCCTGGAAGAAGCCTTCCTGCGTTTCGATTCCTTGATGGAAGTCCGGATCTTTTCCTTGCGGGCGGCCTTCCTGGCTGCCCGGCCGGCTTCCATTTCAGCAGCAGACTGCTCCGAAAGACGCTCCTCAAAGCCGGTCTCCACGAGTTCATAGTCCAGAAGCTTCTGGTCGAGATTCGCTTTCTTCACCCTTATCTTCACCGGGTCGCCGAGATTGTAGACCATTCTCGAACTGCGCCCCACGATGCGGTATCTCTCTTCATCGAATTCATAGAAATCGGACTTTATATCGCGCAAGGCGACCATGCCCTCTATCTTTGTCGGCTCTATTTCCACGTACATCCCCCAGTCAGTAAGACCTGAGATATGCCCTTCGAATTCATAGCCGACCTTGTCCTGCATGAACTCCACGAGCTTGTACTTGATGCTCGCCCTCTCAGCCTCGGCGGCTACCACCTCCCTCTCGGAAGCATACTTGCACAGCCCTTCGTAATAATCCTTCTTCTGCGACGGAGCACCGTCCAGATACATGGCCAGCAGCCTGTGCACCATCATGTCCGGATACCGCCTGATAGGAGAGGTGAAATGCGTGTAATACCTGAAAGCCAAGCCGTAATGGCCGATATTGTCCGTACTGTAACGGGCTTTCGCCATTGTCCTGAGAGACAGCAGTTCTATGGCATTGAACTCAGGCTTGTCCTTGGCCTGGGCGAAAAGATGGTTCAGTTCCTTTGAAATCTCCCTGCCATTGTTCATCTGACCCAGGGTATATCCGAAATTCCCCACAAAACCGCGCAGGTTCTCGAGCTTGTCCTGATTCGGTTCGTCATGGATACGGTAGACAAATGTCTTCGCTTCCGATTTCCGGCCTTTTGCCGCAGACTTGCATTTTACAGCCACAAATTCTGCCACGGAGCGGTTTGCAAGAAGCATGAACTCCTCGATAAGCCAGTTCGCCTCTACCGAAACCTTCTGATACACGTTCACCGGACGGCCTTTCTCATCCACCTCCACTTTCATCTCGGGTCGCTCGAAACTTATCGCCCCTGCCGCAAATCTCCGTTTCCGGAGTTTCGAGGCCAAAGAATCTATCACAAGTATCGCCTCTTTCACAATATCGGGCACCGCCTTTGTCTGCCCGTCCACGGTGAATGTGAACTCTTCGCCCATGGCCTTCTTCCCGGCCTCGATGATCTGCTGGGCATTCTCGTATGCAAACCTGTAATCGGAATTGATGATAGTCCTCCCGAATTTCTGCCCCACGACCCTTGCCAGCGGCGTAAGTTCGAAAACAGCCGAGAAACAGAGCTTGTCTTCTCCCGGACGGAGCGAGCACAGCTTGTTGGAAAGCTTCTCCGGCAGCATCGGCACGGTCCTGTCCACCAGATAGACGGAAGTACCCCTGTTCCTCGCCTCTTCATCCACTACGCTGCCAGGCTTCACATAATATGTCACGTCGGCAATATGCACGCCGACCTCGTAATTCCCGTTATCCAGCTTCCTGAAGGACAATGCATCGTCGAAGTCCTTCGCATCTGCCGGGTCAATGGTGAATGTGGTCACTCCCCTGAAATCCATCCTGCCTTCAATATCAGCTTCGGCAATCTTGTCGGAAATGGAGTCGGCCGCATTCTCCACCTCCGGTTCGAAACGGTAAGGAAGCGCGTATTCCGCCAGGATCGCATGCATCTCGGTGTCATTTTCACCCGGCTCGCCAAGTACGTCGACTATATGTCCGACCGGTGCTGCTTCGCCCTTCTCCCAATGGTCCACGACTGCGGCCACCTTCATCCCTGCCCTGACCTTCATCTCCTTCCGCGCTCCATCCACACTCTCGAAAAGCCCCAGGACCACATATGCGTTATCGCCCTTCTTCCGGAGGAATCCGGTGGTGTCCGGCAGCTCCTCGGGATTTGCAGACTGGCTGACGCGTTTTTTCCTGTTCTTGTATCCGACAGGCGAAGCTCCGGTAAGAGGGATGACGATATCATACGGCATCACCCTGCTTTCCATCAGCACCCAGGCCTGCTCGCCGACCACGTGAAGTATGCCCACGAAAGGCTTCCTGGAACGTTCCAGAATCTCAGTCACGACTCCTTCCCTCCTCTGCCGGTCGGTTTTCTCCTTCGTCACCGCCACCTTCACAATATCACCGTTCAATGCACCCCTTGTCTTGGATGCCTTCACGAACACATCATCCTCCCCGCCTTCGACAATGACAAAGATATAGCCCTCACGGGTCATCTGCACCCTTCCTGTCAATTCCAGCACAGGCTTTCTCTCTTTTTTCGTCTTTTTCCCGCTTCTGGTTCTTCTTCTGTTCCTGTCAGCCATAATAACAAAATTTTTCGTATCTTTGTTGTTTGGTCACAAATTTAAGAAACTGTTTTTATTTTTTACAAGATTGTATCAAGGATTTTAAATTATTCTATATGGACAGGAAAGTTCTTCTGATGATCCTCGACGGATGGGGCGAGGGCAAACACAACTGGACAAACGCCATCTATACACAGGGGGCTCCGTACATCGACTCCCTGAGGGGAAAATATCCATTCAGCCATCTCCAGGCCTGCGGTGAATATGTGGGACTGCCGGACGGACAGATGGGCAATTCCGAAGTAGGCCACCTGAACCTCGGTGCCGGAAGAGTCGTATACCAGGATCTCGTGAAGATAAACATGGCCTGCAGGGAGCACAGACTGCTTGACAATCCTGAAATCAAGGCCGTCTACGACTATGCCTTGAAGAACGGCAAACAGCTGCATCTCATGGGGCTTGCCTCGATGGGCGGTGTACACAGTTCGCTGGCCCATGTCTATGAGTTCCTGGCCGTAGCAAAGCAGTACGGGCTTGAGAAGGTATTCGTGCACTGCTTCATGGACGGCCGCGACACAGATCCGAGAAGCGGGAAAGGCTTCGTGGCTGAACTTGAACAGAAGATGGCCGAAACCACGGGCAAGGTGGCTTCCGTCTGCGGACGCTACTACGCGATGGACCGCGACAAGAGATGGGAAAGGGTCAGACTCGCATACGACATGCTTGTCAAAGGCGAAGGGGCGAAATTCACTTCCGCCACTGAAGGCATCCAGGCATCGTACGATGAAGGCGTGACCGACGAATTCATCAAGCCGATATGCATCACGGGGGCAGACGGAAATCCGTTAGGGACCATCCACGAAGACGATGCGGTGATATTCTTCAACTTCAGGAACGACCGCGCCCGTGAAATCACATCGGTCCTCACCCAGGAAGACATGCCCGACTTCGGCATGAAGACACTGCCTCTCTACTACTGCTGCTTCACACCTTACGATGACAAATTCCAGGGCGTGCACATCCTTTTCGACAAGGAGAATGTGCAGGACACCCTCGGAGAGACTGTGGCAAAGGCCGGGAAACACCAGCTCCGCATTGCAGAGACAGAGAAATATGCCCACGTGACCTTCTTCTTCAACGGAGGCCGCGAAGAACAGTTTGCAAATGAAGACAGGATACTGGTGAATTCGCCGAAAGTGCCGACCTACGATCTTCTCCCTGAAATGAGCGCACAGGAAGTGACCGAAAAACTGACGGAAGTGCTGAAGACAGGCAAGGAAGATATGGTCATCCTCAATTTCGCAAACGGGGACATGGTAGGACATACGGGAGTCTTCTCCGCCATCTGTCGTGCCGTCGCCAAGATAGACAAATGCGTGAAGGACGTCGTGGAGACAGCCGTAGCCAACGGCTATGTCGTGCTTCTGACCGCTGACCACGGGAATGCAGACCATGCCTACAACGATGACGGCACTCCGAACACGGCGCATTCGCTGAACACCGTACAGTTCATCGTCATAAATGCAGGAGTCGACCATGTGAAAGACGGCAAGCTCGCCGATGTGGCGCCTACCATCCTGAAGCTGATGGGAATCCCTCAGCCGGAGGCAATGACAGGAGAACCGCTGATCTGATTCTGAAAACCTTTAAACCACACAGACTATGACTGATTTCAAGAATGACCCGCGCATCGTACTGACACTCGATGCAGGAGGGACGAACATGGTATTCAGCGCCATGAAAGGCGGTGAGTTCATCGTCGAACCTCTGACACTCCCCGCACACTCGGATACCCTGGATCTGTGTCTGGGAACCATGGTGACCGGATTCAGGACCATCATCGACAAGCTGGGGGAAAAGCCGGCGGCAATAAGCTTCGCCTTCCCCGGTCCGGCCGACTATCCCAACGGGATTATCGGAGGATACCTCCCGAATTTCCCGTCTTTCAGGGACGGGGTCGCCCTCGGGCCATTCCTGAACAAGACCTTCGGTGTACCGGTCTTCATAAACAACGACGGTGACCTTTTCGCATACGGAGAAGCCTTAGGCGGGATATTGCCGGAGACAAACTCAAGACTGGAGGCTTCCGGAAGCAGCAAGCGGTACCATAATCTGATCGGATATACGTTCGGAACAGGCTTCGGCATCGGTGTCGTCGTGAACGACCAGCTGAACAGAGGGGACAACTCCTGCGTCGAGACCTTCTGCCTCCCGCACAAGGATGACAGGGACATGATTGTGGAAGACGGCATAGCCATAAGGGCAGTGAAACGGCTTTATGGCGAATTTTCCGGAGACATTGACCACAAGTTCGAACCGAAGGATATCTTCGACATTGCCGAGGGCAGGATCCAGGGAGATGCCGAAGCTGCGAAGAAGGCATTTGCCGGAATAGGAGCGGCGGCAGGAGATGCGATGGCCACCGCAGCATCACTCATCGACGGGCTTATAGTCATCGGCGGAGGGGTGACGGCGTCCCACAAATATTTCATGCCTGCACTCCTTGCGGCATTGCGAGGCAAGATACACTCTCTCAACGGCGAAGAGACCGGGCGGGTGCAGTCCAGGATATACAATCTCGATGATTCCGAAGAGTTTGCCGCGTTCGCCAGAGGAGATCAGAGGAAACTCAAAGTGTACGGCTTCGACGATGAGGTCATATATGACCCTCAGAAGCGCATCGGCATAGCCATATCGAAGCTCGGGGCGAGCAGGGCAATATCCGTAGGTGCATACACTTTCGCCCTGAGCCAGCTGGACAAGATGCAGATGTAAACCTGCAAAGGAATTGATATCCATAGAATCATGTATATATTCAAATTCAAACCCATACTCAAGACCCTCGTCTGGGGCGGGGAGAAAATAGCTCCGTTCAAGGGAATCCGGACAGAGCAGCACAACATAGGAGAAAGCTGGGAACTGTCAGGAGTCAAGGGCAATGAATCCACTGTAGCCAACGGTCCGCTTGCCGGAAAGACTGTCAGCGAACTGATCTCGGAATACAGGGAGGCGCTGGTCGGAACGTCGAATTATGAAAAGACAGGGACAGAATTCCCTCTTCTCATAAAGTTCATAGATGCCAGGCAGGATCTTTCCATCCAGGTGCATCCGGACGACAGGCTTGCTGCAGAAAGGCATGGCGGATCGAAGGGCAAGACAGAAATGTGGTACGTGGTGGATGCGGACAGGGATGCGCATCTTATGTCCGGTCTGTCAAAGGCTGTCACTCCCGATGAGTATGTGGCGCGAGTGGCCGATCATACCATCACTGACGTGCTTCATGACTACAAGGTCTCTCCGGGCGATGTGTTCTTCCTTCCTGCAGGCCGCATCCACAGTATCGGTGCAGGGTCTTTCATCGCTGAAATCCAGCAGACTTCGGACATTACCTACAGGATCTACGATTTCGGCAGGCCGGGTCTGGACGGAAAGCCTCGTGAGCTGCATACAGAGTTGGCAAAGGATGCAATCGACTATAGTGTCGAGCCCGACTACAGGACGCACTATACACGGAAGGTGAACGAAGAGGTCGCTCTGGTGAGCTGCAGGTATTTCACGACATCTCTTCTTGAGATGGACAGGCCGTACCGGAAAGATCTTTCAAAACTGGATTCATTCCTGACAGTCATCTGCACCGCCGGGAAAGGCGAGATCATCGGCAGCGAAGGAAACCGTGAAAGCATCCATCAGGGTGAGACAGTCCTGATTCCCGCAGCCATGACATCGGTGGAATTTGTTCCCGATGCCGGACTCACGGTATTGACCGCATTCGTGTAGGCAGGCCGACAGGACGATCAATCCAGTCCACGGGCACGGAGGAGGGCACCGGCATCGGGCGCCGAACCCCTGAAACGCTTGTAAAGGACCATCGGGTCATCGCTGCCGCCTTTCTCAAGGATATTGCGGCGGTAAGACATGGCCGTACGGGAATTGAAGATCCCCCTGCGCTGGAAAAGTTCGAAAGCGTCCTTATCCAGAACCTCAGCCCACAGATAGCCATAATAGCCCGCACTGTAGCCGCTCTTGAAAATGTGGTTGAAATAAGTGGTCCTGTAACGAGGGATAATCTCGTCGATAAGACCGATTTCCTTCATCATGCAAGACTCGAATTCCACAGGATCGACAAGACGGAGCTCGGAAGAAGTCCCCAAAGACCGCTTTTTCCCATTCACGACCAGAAAAGCCGGTTCTGCGCCCTCTGGAGCAGGAACGGATGAAGCAAAAGGACAATCCGACGGGACATAAATGGAAGTAAGCTCATGCCACCTCATGTCCAGAATGGCTGCCGCAGCAAGTTCAGTGGTCATGAAGCCCTGGTTGAATTTGCCGGAACGCCTGATGCTTGTCACAAGAGAATCGGGAATGACCTCGCCAGTCTCATAATGCCGCGCATACATGGCAAGCACTTCCGGCTGGAAAGCCCAGTTCTCGTTCAGCTGAGACGGAAGCTCCACAAAATCCCTTGTCACATTCGTCCCGCTCACATCCTTGTATGTACACCGGCTCAGAAGACCATGCAATGCATGCCCGAACTCATGGAACATCGTAGCGGTCTCGTCCAGAGTCAGAAGAGACGGCTTCCCTGCGGCCGGCTTCGTGAAATTGGCCACATTCACTATTATAGGACGGATATCCTCTCCGTCAGCGGAAATCTCCTGATTGCGGATATTGCTCATCCACGCACCTCCCCTCTTGGTACTGCGCGGATAGTAATCAGTAAGGAGTATCCCGACCAGAGAACTGTCGGAATCCGTCACCTTGAAGCCTTCTACATCCGGATGATACAGAGGAATGCTGTCCAGCTTCTCGAAATCAAGCCCATACAGTCTGTGAGCCACTGCGAAAACACCTTCCCTGACATTTTCCATGCGGAAATAAGGCTTTATCAGATTCTCGTCTATGGCATATTTCTCCATCCTGACCCTCTCGGCATAATAAGCCCAGTCCCACGGCCGGATCACCGAAGTGCTGTCTTCAGGAAGCAGGCCGGCCTGCACATCGGCATCCATGATCTTCTGCATGTCCGCTACCTCCTCACCTGCCTTCGACACTCCTGCATCGAAAATCTTCTCCAGGAAAGAATCCACTGCCGCCGGAGTCTTGGCCATCTTGTCTGAAAGGATGAACCCGGCAGGAGTGTCATACCCGAGAAGACGGGCCTTCTCCATCCTCAAAGCCATTATCTTCAGGACAATATCCTTGTTGTCGCAATCATTGCCGTTGTTCCCCCTTGACGAATAAGCGCGGAACATCTTCTCCCTGAGCTCCCTGTTGGAACTGTAAGTCATGAAAGGCACATAACTCGGATTGTGCAATGTAAACACCCACGGTCCGCCAGGAAGCACATCGTCTTCTGCAATCCCCTTCAGTCTGGCGGCTTCCCTGGCTGTTATGCCGGCTGCACCGGCCTCTGCTGCCGCTGCATTGAGGACCTGCTCAGGAAGTCCGGCGATCTCCGAAGAGTCGGTAAGCAGAAGCGAGAAAGTATTGGTCTCGGAAAGCAGATTGTTGCCGAATGTCTGCTCCAGAGAGGCCAACTCGCTGTTTATTTCCCTCATTCTTGCCTGAGCTGCCTCATCCAGGGCCACACCGTTCGACAGGAACTGGTTGTACAGTTTCTCTGTGAGCCTTATCTGCTCCGTTGTAAGCCCGGAATCGTCCCTCGTGTCGTAGACGGCCTTCACCCTCGCGAAGAAATACGGATTCATGAAAATGTTGTCGGTATGCTCCGTAAGAAGAGGTATGACCTTCTCCACTACCTTCTGGAGAGCAGGAGTTGCATCGCTTTCAGCCAGATTGAAAAGCACTCCGCAAGTCCTGTCCAGAATTTTCCCGGACTGCTCGTATGCAGCTATGGTGTTCTCGAATGTAGGTGCAGCATCACGGGCAATGATAGCATCCACCTCGGCCGCCTGCTGATGGATGCCGAATTTCACGGCATGGAGATAGCTGTTGTCGGAAATCTTTTCAAAAGGAGGGATTCCGTAAGGAGTATCCCAGTCTCCGAATAACGGGTTGATATTACTGCAGGACATCATGATTAAAGCAATACCCGAAAACAATATTCTTCTGGTCATAACGGTAGGGTTTCATTTACATGGATGCCGTTCTGGTCGAGAAGCACAAACTGGAGGCTGCCCTGGTACATGGTCAATATTCCTGTGGCATTTATGGTCTTGGCCCCGGATCTGACCTCAGGATCGATCTCCAGGTCTGCAAAACGGCTGTAGCCGCTCGTACGGATCTGGACCTCGGTGCCTCCCGGCATCTCGAAATACTGGCTGACATTGGCCGGAGTGGCATAGCGGAGCATCTCCTCCTTGTGGTCGGCCACTGTCCCGTAGACTCCGTTATCGGCATCCTGACCGTTTCCTACATTGCAGCCATCCCAATCACCGGCACGGAGATGCGCCTTCACGTTCTGCTCGCTCATGGCCCAGGTTGTTATCCCGTAGTTTTTCGGCTCCTCGCCTGCATCGGTCGAAAGGAAAACCCTGTTTGCGGATTCGTCGGTATCCATCTGCGCCGAATTGATATACAGCAAGGTAAAAATCTCTCCGGTATATGTCAGATTGTTCAGGGTGATATATTTCCCTATATACTCGTTCGTAGCCTGGGTATCCTCCCTCCCCGGAAGAGCGCTTTCGGACACTGTGACAGGAGCCGCCGGTTCACCTTCAGCCCCGCGGAAAATATGCTGGTCAATCAGATACTGGACTTCAATATATGAAGTCTCGTATTCTTCTGTAAGGTCCTCAAGACCCAGCTGCACCATCCCGCTGCCGCCGGTAGGTTCGCCCTGATACTCCCCTGGTGTCTTGTAGCCGTACATTCCGAGCCAGAGGCCCTTGCATTTGACATACACTGTCTGACCGAGCTTGTATTCGTTGTAAAGTCCTGTCTTTCCCATTTTAAGCTCAATACCGGCAGTCCCGTCCTGGATATACAGGCTTCTGTAGAAATTCCCGGACTGGTCCGAAGTCACCACCTTTCCGGCAATCACTATCTCGTCCTCTATCTCGAACGGACGCCCCGGAGTGTACATATCGGCCAGCTGCCTGATAGTGTGAGTAGCCTCCATCTCCACGGACTGCCACTGCTCAGGCTCAGGATACTTCCCTGTAAACACGGGAGTGAACTCTTCGCAGGAGCTCAGAAGAACCGCAGCCGAGAGCATTGCAGCCCCGCCGATTATCATGTTTTGTATTCTTTTCATTTTATTATAATTGTTTACTTTCAATTTTTCAATTCAGTTTCTGACCGAATTCACGGACCCGAAGATAACGCCGCAATGCACCGGTTATCACGCACCGGACTAAAAGCGGAAATACAAATTGAGCATATAATTGATCCCGCTCATATAGAAATACCTCGAATCGAACCTGTAGTATCTCTTCATGCTTTCGCTGTCGATAAGACGGGTCTGCTCGTATCCTCCGGTCTTCACGCCTCTGTTGTTCAGGATATTCTTGATTTCAAGCGAGAAGCCGAAGTTGTATTTGCGGTCGATATACCATGACTTGCCGACACTGGCGTTCAGCAGGAAGACCGGTTTGAACTTCTCCTGGGCAGCCATGTATTCTATCTCCTGTGGGGAGAGTCCCATATTGTCCTGGATGGTCTTGTTCAGGAACCAGTTGTTGTTGCTGTGCTCGTAAAGGGCGGCGTCGGTCATGGCGTTGTCCGGACCGGCCACGGCAGTCATTGTCCTGTAAAGAGGGTTCATGTCGAGGTAGGTATTGGCGAACAGCTGGCCGTTGATTTCAGCGAACCAGTAGGAATTGCTCCTGTAGCGGATACCGAGATCGACCGCGAGCTGAGGCGTGCTCGGGACATAATGCTTCTGGTCTTTCTCGAGGATATAATTCCCGTTGTCATCCACTTCATACTGCTCCTGACCGTCGAGGACCATCTTCCTGTATATAGGATGGCTCTTCCAGTAGGTGACAGGCTGGTTGTCGATGATGACCTCGGCACTGTTGTCGATGGTCTGGGTCATGTTCGGAGTGGAAGTGTAGATATACTCGCCCCAGCTTACCACGCCCTGGAGGAAGACATTCTGGAGATAGAGCGGAATCTCGAAACCGAGCTCCAGTCCCATATGCCTCTGGTCGATGCCTGTCATCGCGAAATTCGTGAAGGAATTCTGCGAGTCGTCATAGAAGCTCATCATGTCCGTCTGGTCCATGATCTTGGTCCAGAATCCGGTGAGACGGATGTCATAACCGTTGTTGCTGTAGGTATAGTTGATGTCTGCCGACACGGTCTTTGTCGTGGTGAGGTTCGGGACCAGGGTATTCCTCGTCCTCGGGGAGATGAATGACTGGTTGAAGGTAGGGGCATCGTTGAAATATCCGGCATTGGCATAAACCCTGTGTCCTCCGGTGAAGAACCAGCTTGCCCCGAGTTTTGCGGAATAAGTGAAGAATTCAGGTCTTTCGGAAAGTCCTTTGGAAGTGATCACATTCCCGTCCTTGTCGTATGAAGTCAGGACCTTGCCGGTCGCAGGACTCACGAACTCGCTGCCGTCGTCATTCAGGCCAGGGAAAAGACCTTTCCTGTAGACTCCGTCTCTCCAGAATGTGGAATATCCTGCCTCAAGCGCTGCATATCCGCGGAAGGAGCCTTTCTCGAACAATGCGTTTGCCCAGATTTCGGCATCACGGACATTGGCAAAATAGTCATAGCCGTATTTGTCGCCTCTGGAGAGCCTCTGCGCTGAACCGTTGGCCACATAATAATCGAGATCGTTCTGGATCATGGCAGGATCGGAAGCGAAATCGCGCTCGGCAAACTGGTCGATATTGATATAATAGTCTCCTCCGAGCAGATCGTCCGCAACCTTGTAGAATTCAGTCCTGTTCCATCTCCAGTTCAGACCTCCGGTCAATGTGAACCAGGAATTCGCACGCCATTTCACGCTGCCGTTCAGATTGATGTCGTTCTGGTCGGTGCGGCGCTCCTCGAGAATATATTTCGAACGGGCGAAACCGTCGGAGTCGGTATTGTGGCTGTTCACGTTATAGAGGCGGTCCCAGTTCACGTGTCTGGTGTTGTTGTAGTTGCTCATCCAGGCTTCCTGTGCCCATGCGTATTTTTCGTAGTTGTTCCTGCCGTAGTCTGAGTTCGCGTTCCAGAAATAGCTCGGGAGATTCCTGTAATAGTCCGGTCTCGGGTCGTATGTGTCGTACCAGTCGAGAGCCGTATATCCGTTCTTTCCAGTGCGGTATGTAACCGTAGCCGAAGCCTCGAGATTCTCGAGCGGCGTGGCCGTGTATTTCAGCACGAAGACAGGCTCATGGGTCTTGCGGACACGGGCGTTGCGCATCTTGCCGTCCTGATAACCCCAGTTCGAGTTGTACATGTTGTCACCGACGAGGTCATAGACTTCCTGGGTAGACCCGTTCTGTGCACCTCTCTGTGTTGGAGACGCGAAAGCCACGAGGCTGAGCCTGTGCATGTCGCCGAATTTCTTCTCCACACCTGCATAATATGCAAAGGAACGGTAATACATGCCCTGCACCCAGTCGTTTCCTCCGAGTCTTGTGGAGACGTTGAAGGCATATGACCAGCCGTTGTCAAGCTCTCCCGAAGCATATGTGGCCATAAGGCGCAGACGGTAAAGGGCGCTGTTCGTCAGGACACTGAACCTCCAGCCCTTGCGGACGCTCGACGGAGTGGCGAGGATGTTGGTGACACCGTTGTATCCGCCGAAACCGTATTCGTATGTCTCGGAACCTATGGTGGTCTCCTTGCTTCTCATGGCCTCATTCAGACCGCTCCACAGGGAGTAAGGTGTATAGCCGGTTATGGCATCGTTCATTCTGACTCCGCTTATATACACATCCTGTGACTCGCTCGCATATCCCCTGTTCTTGAAACGCACTGCACTGAAACCGTAGCCGGCGATATTGGAATAGACATCGTTGCCGTAAAGCAATGACGGAGCATCGTCGTAACCCGAATCTATCATGTCGAACTCCACGAAGCTCGACTCGTCGAAATCCATGGATGAGAGCATGTTGGACAGGAGGGACACATATATGAGGTCCTTCACGAAACCTTCCACGGTGACATTCACTTCAGTGCCGGTGAACCCCGGAGCCGAGACCACAAGACGGTAGATGCCGTCAGGAAGATTGTCGAAGATGAAATAGCCGTCATCGCCTGCAGAGGCTTTCGCCACCAGGTCGCCTTCCCGGTACAACTCCAATGAGGCATCCTGCACCGGAACCCTGCCGTTCCTGTTCACGACAGTCCCCTTGACTCCGCCGTCGGAGCCGTCGGCAAGATTCTCATACCACTCCACCTTTCCTGCATCGCCTGCCGCATAAGCATCAGCGGCAAAAGGCAGGATGAATATGGCTGATAAAATAGATAAAAGTCTGATATTCATGTTGTCAATTGTTAATAATAGTCTGTCCTGATTATTTTTCAATCACGATATACGTCGGAAGATGGTCGCTGTAGCCTCCTATGAAAGCCCCGTTCGAGAATGTCCTGAACGGAGTCCCCTTATACTGTCCGCGCTGCTGGATCATGAACGGTTTCTTGTAGACCACCCCGTAGAAGCCCTTCTTCCCGACAGACCTGATCTTGAAACCTCCGTCAGGTGCATTCAGGAGAGGTTCGTTCACGAGAATGATATCATAGATGTTCCATGTCCCCTGATATGCCAGAGAGCCGTAGCCTGCCTTGAGCATGGAGAAGAACGGTGAAAAGAAATCTCCCTTGCCGACTTCTTCCGGAGTCTCCTTGCCATGAAGATAGTCGGTCATGCTGACATCTGTAGGGTTGTCGTTCATATCGCCCATCACCACTATCTTTATGCCCGGATATTTCTCCGTCATCTGCTGCGCATGATTGTAGATGATTTCGGCTCCGCGGCTTCTGAGGTCCCAACCCTTGCCGCCGATTCTGGACGGAAGGTGGGCCACATAGAATGCAAACTGTTCACCGTCGAGAAGGCCGTGCGCCATGAGGATGTCTCTGGTCTTGAAGTTCTTCTGCTCCTCTTCATCCATGGAGAATTCTATGTCGTCGCTGTCGAAGTCGAACGGTATCGATTCGCTGTCGAGAAGCTTGAACTGGTTGGGGCGGTACAGCAGGCCTACATCCACGCCTCTGGCATCAGGACCGTCGAAATGGACTATCTGGTAGTTCGCTTCCGCTATTTCCGGCTGGCTGACCAGGTCTTCGAGCACAAGCCTGTTCTCTATCTCGCTGACACCGAGGACACTGTGGAAACGTCCGTTTGTCTCGGCCATGGACCTTATGACCTTGGCCATGTTCTGGAGTTTCTTCTGATATTTGGCATCGGTCCACTGGTTCTTGCCGTCCGGAAGGAACTCTTCGTCGTTCTTGGCAGGATCATTATATGTGTCGAACAGATTTTCAAGGTTGTAGAAACCTACAACATATGTCTTTGTCTTCCCGTCCTGGGCAAAAGCCGAAGAGAACGAAAGAATGAAAACGGAAATGATGATTAGAAATTTTTTCATGTCGGTATTCAAGATATATCCTCAATCCAGAAACGTAATACTGACGGGTCGGCTGCTTCGATCTCGTCGGCGCGTGCCTGCCCGACCTTTGCCGGGAGATTCACGAAGAAGTCGATTCCGGTGATGTCTTCGAGCTCGTCGATGGTCATGATCTGATTTACAATGGCACCGCTATAGGATCTGTGCTCGAAAAAGAATCCGGCCGCGGTATAATTGCCGTAACTCTCGGTGGAATGTTCCTTGTATGAGAGCAGGGCCTTGAAATAGCCTCCCGGGACTGTGACGGATTTGCCTTCGTTGTCGGTCGCTGCACCGGGGCTGTCGTCAAGCACGCATCCTGTCACCACGTAAAGCGTATCGGAAGCACGCGCCCAGTCCCGGACCCTTGACTCCAAAGTGCCCCAGATGCCGCCGTTAAGCGAACCGAGCTGAGGCGTCATGTTTGTGAAATAGAATGTCTGTGCATTGGAGTTTCCCACATATCTGTCCGCGGAAGGAAGCTGGTGGCCTTTTTGATATCCGCCTTTGTATGCATTGAAAAGCACAGGCTGGTCGTCTCTCGGCACTTTCGGGTCATAGCCCCAGTCATCTGTCCGGTCTCCGCGTCCTATCAGTCCGTCGTTCAACGGATATGCCACCCAGTGAGCCACGAGATTGTCCTTGTCCCAGAGGAAGGAATAATTCCTGCAGGTTGAACCGTTGCCAAGGGTCATGTCATGATAATAGAAATGGCAGACGCTGTTCTGCTGAAGTGCCGGCAATTCCAGCCACTTTGGGTCCGGCGCCGGGTTGTCGGACGGATCCTGTCCCTCTCCCGAGGATGAAACGGCACTCTGGGTGAACGTCACGGCGTAGTCATGGTCCGATGCAGTCAACACCACTCTGAGCGAGCGGCTGGCTCCGGTTGCATTGGCCTCATAGCTGAGGAAAATGCCGTCCTTGCTTCCGCGGCCCTCGGTCGAAGTCAGAGAAGCCCATGGAGCGGAATCATCCATGTAGATCAGCGCCAGCTGCCATTTCCCGGAAGCCGTAACCGAGACTGTCACATGGCCGGCGTCACTGGAGACCGATTTCTGTGACAAAGAGATATCGGGCGTGACACCGAATTTTTCGCACGACAATGCAAGGGACATCACTGCCGCAAGCAATACGGGAAACAGATGCTTTATCTTTGGAAATGCACGCATTTGTCTGTCTTATTGAAAATCAAGGAGGCGTGTCATCACGGGCAATCCGGCATCACCGCGATTCGACCCATCATGGCGCCCCTCCAAATCGAGGGGACCCAAAAGAGTGTCTTGAATTCCGCTCTTGAGTCACCCTCGTTGAAAACATATGAGCTGCTACTCGTAAACCAAAGTCAGTTTCTGCAGCTGGGCATTGTGAGCGCTGCATACTCTCAACTGATAGTGGGTATTGTTCTCCGTACCGGTAAGGGTCCAGGAGAATTCAGTGTTCTTAGCGTCCAGGACGAACTCTGTTCCGCCACCGACAGCAGCTGAACCGTCTTCAGCATAGACACCGACTTTTACACTTGTAGATGCGTTTTTACCTGTCAGAATAGTGACACTTGTCAGATGCTTGTCAGCCACGGCAGGCAGCAGGATATATGCGTCTTTTTTGCCCCACAGAATATATTTCTGATCACCATACCAGCTGAATTTATTGCCGGAAGATGGAGAGAAAGTCCATTCGTAATCATCTATAGTATAGGTCTGCTTTGTAGTTTCTCCGGTAGAGCCTTCAGGGAAATTGTCACAAGGTTTTGTTGCGGCATCCAATGTGATTATCAGTGCATCTCCCGAAGGAGCGGCAGCCTGGGTAATGGCTATCTCGAACTTCTTGCTGTTGTCCGTAGTAGATACGGTGACAGTTGCCGAACGCTCTTCACCCTCATTTGCGGTATATGCTACTGTAACAGTGTTGCCGGTCTTTGTAGCAGCGAAATTCACATTATCGGTCGACGTTACTGTCCAGTCGGCATTTGAAAGGACGTCGAATTTGTATTCACCCGCTGCGGCACCGACGCTATGGGCGCTTTCGGCATCCACGATAAGAATGGCAGATGTGCATTCATTCACTTCTACCGGGATGATGCTCATGTATCCGTCATTGTTCCTTGAACCGTAATATCCTGTGATGGTTACGGCGTCTCCGTCCTCAAGCTTCTCGTCGAAAGAAGAGGAAACCACCGAACCTACCTGGTCGGTCCCTTCGAAATAGATATTCTGATACTCACCGTCAACGACGAAGATACCGTCCACCGATATCAAGGTTGCAGACTCTGATGAGAATTCCTTGATTTCATTCCCTGTGAGCTTCCTGGCATCCTGGATGGCTGGAGTGATGGTCTCGGAGATGGTCTCGACTTCCGGAGAGGTGAGCTGGGTCAGGCCGTTGTAGTCTGCCTTGACACCTGTTACGGAGACATTGTCACCTGTCTTCACTGCAGGCTCGGCGCCTGAATAGACGAGAAGGTTCTTTTCTCCGCCGTCATTGAGCACGAAGCTCTGCTTGCTGACTGCCACCACATTTCCCTTCACCGTCACTTTGGTTTCAGTGGTCGTGAAGACGTCTTCAATGGATTCAAGGGCTACAGCCTCCAGATCCTCCATCGTGGTGTGGGTGATGTAGTAGGTCGGAATCTGATTGGTTCCGGCCTGTGCAGTACCATTAAAATCGCCTCTTATACCGCAGATTGTCAGAATATCACCGACCTTCAGGCCAAGCGACTCAAAACTTTTGTCATTGCCTTCCGTCTGCTGCGTTGCAGTTACGCCTCTGACATCAATAGAGCCTGTATTATCCTGAAGTGTCAGATTACCATATTCCGTACTGGATATCGCTGAGATTGTACCTTTAAGATAATACCATGTATCGTTACTAACCGGTTTTGTCTTGAAGTCTGCAATCGTAGTGATTTCAAGCGGTGTACCCTCCTGGGTGATTTCAAGAGTTGCCGATGTCAGCGAAGCATTGAACACGACCTTTGCTGTTCTCTCGAATGCGTCGTTAGCGCTGACTTCGATGGTGATCACTTCAGACTCGGTTGCAGAACCGCTTGAAGGAGTGACCTTGACCCATTTCTGGGCAGCTGTAGGGACTTCTGCGACCCAGTCACGGTTTGATGATATGGTCACGGTCTCGGTCTTGCCCTCTTTCGGGATAGTAAGCGTGGCCGGATCAATAGTAACAGAAGGAGTCGTCGTCTCTTCTTCCTTGCAGCCTGTGAACAGAGCCGCAGCTGCAAGTCCAATAAAAAGTAAATTTCTTATCTTCATAACTTCAAGTTATTTAAAATGAATAATTTTC
>CALVDT010000004.1 GCA_944326385.1 uncultured Bacteroidales bacterium
CCGCAGCAGTCGAAGCCGGTAGTCGAAGTGGTGTATTCGTTCCGGACTGCCGACAGCGAGTGGCTTTCCGGACAGCGGAACCGCACCGCAGAACTGCAAGCCAAGTGGGAACCGGGCAGACACTATACCTACACTCTTACCATAACCGAGACCATTATCAGGCACAGTGCCGGTATCAGTACTGCAAATCAATGAGATTCTGATGAAAGGAGCGACAGTAAATATTTCCATGATGCTGACAGTCCTGCTGGCGGCTGCCTTGGCTGCAGGTGCATGCCGGAAGACGGATGTCGAGATCAATGACGGCTCCGGTTCCGGAGGGTCTGTATCAGAGGATGTCCCCATGACATTTTCTGTCTCAGCCGATGCGCACAAACCTGCCAAGTCTGTCATCACTGCCGGCAATTTCCAGACTGCCGGCAATACGGTCAGGGTTTACGACAGACTGACTGTCGGAAACCGCACTGACTTGTATATCAACGGACGGGATGCGGAATACCGCAATGACCCCCAGATATTGCCGGACGGCACGGTGACATCCGCCGGCTGGCATTTCATGGATGGCAGCAGATATTGGACCCGTTCGGGAACGCACCTGTTCACGGCATTCCTGAGCGGATATCATGTCGCCGACAAGAATAAGCCCGGCGGTTCGTTTTTCAACGACATTGATGACATCATTGCCGACCCTTCTGACCAGAGCAGGCTGGCTGTGGAATACGATGATGCGGACGGCTCGCTGAACATAGAGAACTGGAGAATATCCACTTCAAATCAGTTTGATTTCATGTATGCAACCCATACGCGGAATGTGGAGACGGCCATTTCTCCGTATGCACCTGTCCCGCTCAAGATGGAACATCTGTTCGCTGCAGTGCAGTTCAATATTACAAACATGGTAGATTATTGTCCGGATTCAAAGGCCACTCTTTTCATTTTGAACGGTCTGAATCTGTCGGGATCAGCCACCGTCACGCCTGCGGCTTCAGGGTGTGACGTGAATACGGAAATAAACGGCAAGGGACAGCTGACGGTGAACCGGACTTCTGCCCTTGCCTACAACCAGCCGTACAATGTCTTCGCCAATGTAGGGAATATCGGGGATGACGGCTGTCTGCTGATATGGCCTCATTCGCAGTCGGAACTCGGGGCGGCATCCGTCGAACTGCATTTGAGTGACAGTATCGAAGATCATTATGTATTGTCTCTGGCAAATGAGGATGTCACGAGGTGGGATGCCGGCAACAGGTATATTTACAATTTCTATATTCAGGACAACCGTATTACTTTCACTGTCGAGGTTGTCGGCTGGATATATGACGATGTCATTATAGAAGGATGATGGGAACTGTAAGACATATTCTCCATGTTTTCGCTGTCCTGACTGCGTCGGCGGCGGTCTCCTGCGTGAAGACGGAGCCGTCATCTCCGGCAGAAGACAGCGGGGAAAACATAGCTTTCTATGTCAGGACACCGGACACGAGAGCCATGATAGAGGATGCTGCCTCTCTGGCTGACAGAGGGCTTTCAATCCATGTGACCGATATGCGGGATGCAGGTACGTTCAGCAATACGGCCGTCGCCTATTCCGGCAACGGAGCATGGAGGTCCGACAGATCCTGGACTGCGGGCAAGAGTTACGAGTTCTTCGCATATGTCAGCAGCCCGGGAAGTGCCACGGGGGCATCGGTGTCGTCTGTCAGCGACAATGGCCGCACTGTAACAGTCAGTCAGCCGTCTTCCTATTCCGATTCTCCGGACGGCTACAGCGACTATCTCCTGTCCTACAGGGTGACGGCTTCCGGAAGCCGCCCCGCTCCTGTGGAACTCAAACTGGAGAGGGTCACTACAGGAGTGGAACTATATATGTCTACTCCGAATCCGAAGGATGAAGCCAGAGTGATTTTGAAGGAGGCTTCGTTTATAAACATAGTACGCAGTGCGACATTTTCCATCGCCGATCATGCCGCATCTTCATCGGTGTCAGGCTCTTCCCAGATTATGAACACATGGAGGGTGGTGCGTAGCACCCAGAGGGTGACTTATTTGAAAAATACAGGGGCGGAAGGTCTGGAACTGGAATATTTCGACCCGGCAGGGGGAGACTTCGGTTATGATTATTCCAAATACGGAATCATGCGGTTCCTGACGGTCCGGCAGCCTCTCACGGAGACTGTGACGACAGGCGTGACGGACATCGTGCTTCATCTGGAGTATGCCGTGGAGGAAAACGGGCAGACCGTGGATTATGAAGTGGACATGCCTCTGAAAAATTACAGACCGACGATGTGGTCCATAGGCCACAAGGTGAGGTATTATGTGACCATTGATTCCAGTATCGACCTGGTCGGTACAGTGGTCAAGTGGAATGAAGTTGACTTTATAGAAGGTACATTGCTCCCGGACTGACGAGAGGGTCAGGCAAGGGACGGATGCATTGTCCGTGAGGACAGTCATAAAATGGAAGTCATATGTTCAAGGGATTTCTTAAATATTCGATTGTGTCAGCGGCCGTGTGTCTCATGTCAGCCGGATGCGTGAGGGAGAATTTAGAGGAGGCTGCAGGTGACATGAGAATCAGTATCGGGGCCAAGGTGGATGCCGTGAGGGTGGCTACCAAGGCTGCCGTGGATCAGACTACCGCTCTGGACAGCGATATGAAAATCAATCTTATACGCTGGGATGAAGGCGGAAGTGCAGGTACGGCCGGGCGCGAGGAGCTTTCTGC
>CALVDT010000005.1 GCA_944326385.1 uncultured Bacteroidales bacterium
GATTCCGGCAATCGCATGAATGACAGGGACAGCAATAAATACGACTATTATCAGAATTCTTTTCATATACAAAGAGAAAACGAATGCAGGCAAAAACTGTCCCGCATCCTGCGAACAGACGCTTGGATGACAAAGGTACGGAAAATTTCAATAGAAAAAGGGGTGTAAATGCAAAGGGCCGCGCAATTTTCCTCGAATTTCGCAGCAAACAAGACACGACCACTACCAATATCTCCGCGAAAGTGGCAGTGGTCGCAACAGACAAGACCCGACCACTACCAATACCCCCGCAAAAGTGGCACTGGTCGCAACAGACAAGACCCGACCACTACCAATACCCCCGCGAAAGTGGTACTGGTCGCAATTTCTCCTTTTGCGATGTTTGTAGCGTAACGCTCCGAAAAATACGGGATTTTTAATTATTTTAGCAGGGAAATAAACTTTTAATATATGAAAAACTTTCCGGAACTCCTTCTGTCTGGCGCTATGCTACTGATCTCAGTCGCGGTCTACGCCACAGCATCAGAATCGACAACAGCATCGACTTCAAAATCAAAATCGATATCAGCATCGGATCAAACCCATCCGACACTCGGCACAATTGACAACAGCATAGAAGTGATCGTAAACGGGCAGAAACTCAGGTTCGGACGCCTTGGGAATTTCGAACTCGAACTTCTTCCGGGAGACTACACAGGAAATCTCGTGATTCCGGCAGGATTTTACTACCAATGGGATCTTTACACTGTCACCAGCATCGGGCGAAATTCCCTGAGCAGCCCGGGAATCAGATCTGTAACTGTCCCGCATACCGTCAGATCGCTTTTCATGCCGTTCGGCTACAGTTCTTCCACATCCCCTGCATTGGACTCCATCAGATTCATGTCAAGACCCCTGCACTTTCATGGAGACATACCTCCAGGGGTAGTCAAAAAGATGGTACGCAAGGTTCCGGATCTGAAATACGGGGACAAATGGTCCACGGAGGCGTTTACAGTTGCACGCACGATTTCTCAATTCCATCTTGTCGGAGTCCGTTACAACAAGACAGGGAAACTCGGTCTCGCCACCTATGACATTGCTTTCCTGCCTTTTGAATACGACAGTTACGACAGTTTTCATCATTATGAGGGTGATGACTATACATCATACGGGATAGTGATGAAAAAAGATGGGGAATGGGGCATGGTGGCTCCGGACAATAAAGTGCTCATTCCTTTCAAATACGACTCTCCCGAGAAAATGGGCACATGGGAAAGGGTAGACAAGAAGATGCACAGGGCATTCGGAAAGCTGTATGGAGCGGGTGCGAAAGAGGCTTCGGAAAAAGTTGAGGAATGGCTCGAAAGCGCGAAAATTTCGTATCTGATGCGGCTGGCCTCCTATAAGGAGGAAAAATCCGGAGCGGAAAATAATAATGATTTCCTCGATTCATTTTTCCTGACCTTCGACGAAGAGGAATTTGAAAGGAGACTCAACCGGCCGTATGTTCTGGAAAAGAGGATAGACTCTCTCGCCAAAGCCGGGAATTTCACCGAAGCCAAGGCTGTGTACAGGGAATATGTCAAAGAAGAAGGTTTTTCACCTGACATAGAAGAGCTTTTCGGCAGGCTCGGCATAATGACCCACGACAGGGAAATAACCAGAGACATGCGCTGGCTGTCGGAAAGATACTCCGGGGAGACGGATGAATTCGGCCTTCCTCACGGCATGGGCAAATTCGTTACTATATCCGATGTATTTGATTTCTGGTTTGATGATGATCCGTCCTATGAGGACACATACACGGGGCTTTGGATCAAGGGAAAGATGTACGGGAATCAGAAAGTGGAGCGAAGCTTGATTATATTTCACGAAGATGGCATCGACTCCGTAAAGGTTTTCTCCGCCGATGCGTACATGGCCGGAAATACCCCTGTAGGTGATGTCACAATAGAATATGCAGACGAAAAGTCATCTTCCGGGGAACGCAAGTCATATAAAGGAAGCATATCTTCAGACTGGGAGCCTGAAGGTTACGGGAAAGGTACCGGTTTCAACGGGGTCACTTACTCCGGATTCTGGAAAGACGGACACTTTCACGGCCGAGGCAGAGTGGAATATCCTGACGGATGCTGGTTGGAAGGGATTTTCGATAACGGCAGATTTTCTTCAGGAAAGGGCAGCGTAACTTATTCGGACGGAAGCGCATACGAGGGCGAAATGAAAGACGGAAGCCCGCACGGCAAAGGAAAAATCACCTACGCCAACGGAGGTTTCTATGAAGGTGAATTAAAAGACGGAGTCCAGCACGGCAGGGGAAGGGAAGTAACAGACAACACTATTCTGGACGGCGAATTCGAAGAAGGAAAATTCATAAAAGGCTATGGCCTGATACACTATGACAACGGAGACGTTTACGAAGGAGGGTTCGAAAATAATGAATATAACGGGCACGGCAAGCTTACATACCCCGACGGAAACTCCATGGAGGGAAATTTCCGGAACGGAATGCCACACGGAGACTTCATCTTTCGCGACAAATACGGAAACACGCGGAAAACGACAATAGGCTCACCGAGAGGCTGAAGGTCAACGGGACTACGGACATGGTGGAACGTATTTCATGTTCTTCATTTTCAAAGACCTTCACCGTCGACACCGATTGGGCAGGCAAACCGCCAGGCGCCTGCCAGGGAAGAGGCCGGCCCGTCAAGGCCGGCAGATATCCTCAAGGCGGACGGACTGGAAAACAATCTGCGAGACACTGCCCTCGTAAAGGATGCCCACAGTCTCATCATCAATCATCGTAAGACAGGAATAGCCCCAGCCCTCCTCCTCGTCCAGAAGCAGGGAATTCTCCGGCAGCCAAGTGTTTCCGCCGTCAAGGCTTGCCTTTATCGTGATATGATTGCGGCCCTTGACAGTGTCAGGATTCGAGAACAGCAGGATATCCTTGCCAAGGACATTGTCCTCAGCCGGAATATGGAGCAGGCCGGCCATGCACACAGGCTCGCGCAGCTTCTCCGAAGACGGATGCAATGTCCAGGTCTTGCCGAAATCAGCGGTCGTACAGACTATCCTGCCTGTCTTCCTGTTGTTCCTCATGTTCAGCATCAGCACACCAGGCTCCACTTCGGCCACCTGCGACTCGGTCGTGTTCGTCCAGGCATGGCCATGGCAATGCCATGTCTCGCCATGGTCGTGACTGTACATGATCCCGGCATTAGGCACCATGTCCGCACCTACATACTGGATCGGAAAGACCAATGTCCCGTCCTCCATGCATATACCGCGCCCCGGGCCCTGCAATGTGAAACGCCAGTCCTGCCGCTTCACCTGAGCAGTGATATTCCGCGGAGCAGACCACGTGCGCCCGTCATCCTTGCTGCTCACCATCATAAGCTGGGCAGTAGTCTCTGGCGAGAATCCGTCGCCCACCTGATTCCATGCCCTGCCGTTCCCAAGACCATAAGTCCACACGGCCACAACGAATATCTCTCCTGTATTCTCATCGACCAGCACAGCCGGATCACCGATACCGTTCTGGGCCTGCGGCAGTCCGCCCCATTCGCCCATATCCATGATTATCCTCATGTCCTCCCAGGTGCGTCCTCCGTCGGTACTTCTGCTCATCCCGATATCGATATCTTCCTGAAGGTCGTATGTCGTCCTGTGCCTGACATCATATACGGCTATGAGGCTCCCCTTCAATGTAGTCACAAGCCCCGGTATCCTGAATGCATAGACACCGTCATCACCATGGTTCCTCAAACCTGTAGCAAACCTGTGCTCCGGAGACCCTTCTATGGCAAATTCCTTGTCAGCCCCGCCGATCCGCACCCTGGAAACCTCCAGAGACCAGACCGAAGAATGGTCGGCAACCTTTTTACCTTTTACGCAGACACTCACATACAGCCAGTTCTTTCCAGGGACAAGCTGCTTTCCTGGAGAAAAGACCATACCGCCGTTCCTGTCAGGCCTGCCGCTGCCGGCAAGCATCGCATAATGAGGATCACAGAAAATCCTCTGGGAAGGACCGATCCTGGAAAATCCGGACCTTACGGCCTGCGACATGGTGCCGGTATACAGCGGATACATCGTACCCGTGTACATCAGGCTGACATCCGAAAAAGCATCGGAAGGGATTCCTGACACAGTCACAGCCACCTCATCGAGACAGACGGCAGAACCGTTGCAGTTATCCACACACAGCACCGCCGCTATATTGTAATCCTGATCGAGGACTGCAGGAATGCACACATTCCTTACACTGACGGAAATGCCGCCATCCTCAGCATGCAGGCATCCTGCTGCCGGGACCATAAGAATCCCGGCACAGAATGCACATGAAAGAATATATTTTGTGATTTTTCCCATAAAGCTCACTCCATATTGTCAGTAACCGGTTTGAGTACAGTCAGCTGGATGACCAGAGCCACGGCAATCACCGCCGCAAGGACGGCAAAACCGAACCCCAGATTCCCTCCGTCCGCCCATTTGCCGAGGACTTCGGTACAAAGAGCACCGGCAAACACCCCGGTCATGTTCATGATACCATATGCGGTAGCCCTCAATCTCGAAGGCACGAACTGGCAGAGGATAGGCATGTTGTTCGTATCGAACATCCCGTAACCTATGCCGAAGCAAAGACCGGCTGCCACTGCTGCCGCCATACTGTGACCTATCCCGAGAAGGACAAGGGCAGGAATCATCAGGCCAAGGCCAATGGCGCTGGTCCATATCCTTCCGCGCAGATTCCGCTTCACCCAGCTGTCCGACATCGGACCTCCTATCATCACACCGATGAATGAAGATACGGCTATGGTAATCGTGGATATCGGCCCTGCCGAGGACATGGAGATGCCGAGACTTTCAGAGAACAATGTCGGAAGCCAGTTCTTCGTGGCCCAGCCGGGAAGCGACGATGATGCAAAATAGAACAGGACCACCCAGAAAGCGATATTGGAAAATATCATGGCGAAGCCCTTCAATACAGGAATCTTCGCCTGCCGGTCCTGCACCTTCGTTCCGGTATCCGCGACCGAAGGCTCATACCTCTTGTCTTTCAGGAGAAATGCCAGCACCACAGCATAGGCAATGCCTATCACACCGAACCAGTGGAAAGTCTCCTGCCATGAAAACATCGCCGCAATCGTCGCACCGAAGCCGCCGACAGCCTGTCCCATATACAGACCTGTCATATGGACTCCCACTGCAAAGCTTCTTGCCTTGCCGGTATGGTAATCCGCAATCAATGAAAGACTCGCCGGGATATACAAAGCCTCGCTGACCCCCATGAGAGCTCTCAGCCAGTATATCTGCGTAAACGAAGTCGACCATCCCATGAGCAGAGTCACTGCCGACCATACGCAAAGCGAACCTATGATCAGCCATTTTCTGCTGAACCTGTCAGCCACTGCTCCCGCAAAAGGGCTCACCAGACCATATATCCAGAGGAAAATGGCCATGAGTCTCCCGAAATTGGCGGCCGACTCCAGTTCTGCGATATCGATGGCCATCGCATCCTTCATTGTGGAAAGCATCTGCCTGTCCATGTAGTTCAGCAGAGCCACCACCCAGAGCAATGCGACGACCACCCATGGATATATGTTGCCTTGTCTTTTCTTAACAGCGTCCATATCCAGCCCTTAATCGACGATGTAACCTTCGTTCTGTTTCACGAGATTGTCCTTGGCAAGGACACCGGAGTCGATAGGCCACACGAGTTTGAGCTCGTTGTCCTGCACAAGGTCAAGGGCATACTTGGCACCTGCCATCCTCCTGATGTCGTACCAGCGTTTCCCTTCAGCCACGAACTCCTTGCTTCTCTCGGCGAGAATGGCTTCTTCAGCATCCTCTTTTGAGGTGTATGTGAAAGGGTTCACTCCGTCACCGTACGCACGGTCGCGTACCAGATCCATCCAGGTCTTCACCTGTCCGCCCTGCCCGAGCTCGTTGTAGATCTCGGCGAACATCAGAGCCACGTCACTGTAACGGTAGACAGGGAAATCGTTTGTATACTGGTTGTTGCCGTTGTTCTCCTCACCTATGAACTTGCAGAGGCATCTTCCGGCGATGTTTATGCTGCCCTCCTCATTGCGGTAGAACTGGAGGAATGTGGCATCCCTTCTCTTATCCTCATCCCCGAAACTGTCATAGAAGGTCCCGGAATACTCATATCTCATGGCACCGCTGCCGATATTCAGAGGATTGTCGAGTTTCTTGCCTGTCCCGTCGCAGTACTGGGTGAAAGTATTCACGTTGTAGGTATAGTTGCTGTAGAAATTGGTCTTCTCGTTCAGCATATACCTCATGGCGAAAATCACTTCAGTGTTCGAATCCTTGTTGTAAGGAGAGAAAGCATCGGCAAAATCATCGTTCAGGGAATAGGATGACTGTATCTTTTCCAGTGAGACCCTGGCCTTTTCCAGATCGCCCTGCACATCGGAAGAAAGCACAGTGCTTTCCTTCAGAGGCTTGACCTTCACTCCCCAGAGATAGACTTCAGCCCTCAGGCAGCATGTAGCCCCGAAATTCCAGTAAGCCTTATCCGTCTCGGGTGAAGCCACCTTTGAATAGTATCCGAAAGAAAGGTCGGCGTCATCGCGGACGAATTCCCAGGTCTTCCTTTCGGAGGCACGCTCTTTCCTGAGCTCGGCGATCTCGCTTGTCATCAGCACGTCAGGCTTGTCGCAAAGAGGGACTCCGCCCCATGTACGGAGCATGTGGAAATAGTAGAATGCCCTCATTCCGTGCAGTCTGCCGAGGTACATGTTCCTCTGGTCATCGGAAAGGAAACTGCATTCATCGGTTATCTTGTCGATAGCATGGTTTATCTGGTAGATATCCATATAGAAGTTCCCCCAGTTCGTGAAGACAGGATTGGCCTCGGAAAGATTGTTGGCCACAGCCTCGATATTGTATGCTCCCTCTCCTATCGATGTGATGGAGGACGTGTTCATGGTTCCGCCGCGGAGTTCTCCCATCTGCATGAAAGTCTCCGCACGCTCGCGCATCCTGTACTGAAGTCC
The DNA here is from genome assembly GCA_944326385.1 of uncultured Bacteroidales bacterium. Classification (GTDB taxonomy): domain Bacteria; phylum Bacteroidota; class Bacteroidia; order Bacteroidales; family UBA932; genus Cryptobacteroides. The sequence goes on from CALVDT010000005.1 coordinate 7,014, forward strand.
CTGCAGGAATCTCTCGCACTGCTCTTCTGTATTCCAGTAATTGTTTATCGACCAGGTGTCCACAGGTGCGAGGTCAAGTGCGTTGCAGGACGCAGCCATCAGGGCCACTGCAAATACCTGGATATATGTTCTTATACTTTTCATAATGCTCATGTTATGCTGTTAGAATGTAGCTTTTACACCGAAAAATACTGTCCTTGGAATGGAATATCCGCCGTTTCCGTTGACTCCGTATTCAGGATTGTAGAGAGATGAACCGGTTATGTAGAAAAGATTCTGTCCGGTCACCGAAAGTGTCAGATCCTGCATCTTGATGGCCTTCACCCATTTCTTCGGAAGCGACCAGCTCAGGGCGATCTCCCTTGCGCAGAGGTAGCTGGATTCATCGTAGAAGATGTTGCTCATCCTGTAATTGTTCCTGTTCTGGGTATCGGCATACATGAGGATAGGATAGGTAGCGTCCGGATTATCCTCAGACCAGGTATCCTTGCTCTCTTTCAGGGTATTGAAGGTTCCCTGTGAAAGAGCCATGTAATACTGCTTCCTGGAGTTGCAGGCCACATAATCAGCGGCATAGTCGAACCTTGCATAGAGGGAGAGGCCTTTCCAGTCTACTGAGAAGTTGAAACCTCCGACCCATCTCGGGATGGTGTTGCCCATGCGCACCTTGTCATAATCGTCTATCGTGTTGTCGCCGTTCACATCATGGAAGACAGCATCGCCCGGCTGGAGCTGCTGGCCTCTGGCCTGCTCCTCTGCGGTAAGCGTATTCCATACGGCAGGACCGTAGATGGTTCCCGATGAAGGAGTGGTATCCACATACCATGCATAGTTCTGCAGATCTTCCTGGCTTCTGACTATGTCCACCATCTGGAAAGCATAGACTGAGCCGTACTCCTGCCCCTCCTGATATCCGCCGACCCAGATGAGATTGCCAGCAGCGTCATAAATCTGGCTGCCTCCCTGACGGTTGTTCTCGTTCCCGTTGTCCGGAAGGGTGAGTATCTTGGACCTCATGTAAGTGGCGTTACCTCCGAGAGATACCTTCCAGTCCCTGTTCCGGAACAGAGTGGCGTCGAATTCGAACTCAATACCCCGGTTGCGGACGCTTCCGTTGTTCGTATACTGGTTTCCGACGCCGGCCGAACTCGGGAAAGGCACACTTGCCAGCAGGTCTGAAGTGACCTTGTTATAAGCTCCGAGAGAGAGGCTCAGCCTGTTCCAGAGCACTGCCTCCACGGCTGCATCCACGGATGTGGTCTTCTCCCAGCGGAGATCCGGATAAGGAAGAGTGTCTATGAGGATACCGTAATCGCCGTTGTAGACACCTGTCTTGTCATAGCTTCCCTGAAGGTCGTACGCACCGGCGAGGATGTTCACGTTACCGTTCTGTCCGTAACCTGCACGCAGTTTCAGGCTTGTGAGCCAGTTTCTGGACGATGCCATGAAATCCTCCTTATGGATATTCCATGCCGCACTTACTCCCGGGAAGAAACCCCATTTGTTGTTCACGAGCTTGGAGTACCCGTCATATCTTGCGGAGAAGGAGAACAGGTATTTCCCCATCCAGTCGTAGCTTACGTTGCCGAATACTGACATGCTGCGCTCGTTGACATGGGTGGAATTCATGCTTATGGCGGAGATGTTCTTGTCCTCTGTCTTGTCGATGTATCCGAGGCTTATGAAATCGTCGGAATCCGAACCCTGGCCGCCGGCCGACAGTCCGAAATTGTACTTGTCATAGAACTCGTATCCGGCAGTGACATCCAGATTGTGGTCATTCCAGGAATTCGAATAGTTCACGATGGCGTTGTACGTCTGGGACAGCATCCTCGAATAGCCGGCGGAAGCCTTGCGGTCGCTGTTGTATTTCCCTGGATTGGTGATGTACGTCTTGTTGAATTTCTCCTGCTCCGACAGGTTGAAATACCACATGCCGTTCAGTTTCACGGTGAGATGGTCGGTGATGGTGAAATTCAGCCCCTGGGACATGGAGAACTTGTAGTTTGTGTTTCTCCTGTAGAAACTGTCCTGTGCTGCCTCCCAGTTGCCGTTTTCCCAGTTTGTGGTACAGATGACAGGGTCACCGTCCAGATTGTACTGCCTCATGGTAGGAGGGGCGGAGAACATGATACCGAAGAAGTTCGCCTCACCGCCGCCGATATAGTCGCTGACCTGCGTGCTGTTCGCGCGGGAGAATTTCAGGGAACTTACGGATTCGAGCCATCCGGTGATCTTGTATGAACCGTTGGTCACGAAGGAGATCCTGTCATAACCCGAAACCACCGGGAAACCTGTCTCGTCATAGTAACCGAGGCTGGCATAGTATTTACCTTTCTCGTTTCCGCCCGATGCCGAGATATTGTAATCCTGGGTAAGAGCCATAGGCCTTACGGACACCTCGCTCGGAGTGAACTCGTCATATATTATGGTCTTGCCGGTAATAGGGTCTGTCATGGACTTCCATCCCTGGTCGAGCAGGAAGGAATTCTCATCCGTCAGGAACATGGTGCTGTAGACTCCGGCAGCCGAAGAGTTGCCGTCTGCATAATAGTCGTTTCCTGTCCCGTACGGACCGGCAGCGGAAAGGGCTGCATCGTTCCCGGACCTGTGCGCAGCCAGCCTGAGGTAATACAGGTAATCGTCAGCCTCGAGGAATTCGTTGGTTTTCCTCAGATAATTCAGACCGACATTGGCCTTGAAGGAGATCTCGGCCTTGCCTACATGTCCGCTCTTGGTGGTGACGAGAACTACACCGGCATTGGCCTTCGCTCCGTAGAGTGCGGTGGCGGCAGCATCCTTGAGGATTTCTATGGATTCTATATCATTGGAGTTGATATCGTCCATATTGTCCCTCTGGACACCGTCTATCACATAAAGAGGGGTACCTGTACCGTCAAGCGCAGCACCGCCTCGGATTACGATGGAAGGCGAAGAACCCGGCTGTCCTGAAGTCGTGGCCACTCTGACACCTGTCACTGTTCCGGCAAGTGCCGACAAAGCGTTCGACCTGACACCGCTTTCGAGCACCTCTCCGGAAACCTTGGAGATGGCTGCCGTCAGTTTGTCTTTCGTGACGGTACGGCCGTAACCTGTGACCACCGATTCGGTAAGGCTCAAGGCATCGTCCTGCATCTCGATGTTTATGATGCTCTGATTGCCCACTTTACGGTCTTCAGTCATGAAACTCAATGAATTGAACACAAGGACACTCTCACTGCTTCTGACCTCTATGGAATATTTTCCGTCAAGATCGGTGATGGTCCCGTTGTTGGTCCCCTGTTCCATGACAGCGGCACCAGGGAGAGGTTCTCCGTCGGAGTCATATACTGTACCCGTCACCGTCAGTCGGGACTGGGCACCGGCTTCAACTGCTGAGAACAGCAGCATGGCTGCAAGCAGGACACTGAACCTGCCTGTATTGATTTTTGAAAACATGGTCATTAATTTTAGAATTCTACTATTCAAACCAATATCCCTTGTCGGACACTGTGTCCGGGATTATGATGATGTCTATGCACATCCATTCATCCGGCCGGTCAGAGGCCTTGATGAAACCCTGCTCCGGACCTGACTCGAACACGATGACGAGATCGCCGTCAGAGGCAAGAGTCATATCCGTGTACCCTGAAGCATTCGGATACAGAAGTTCGTTCATCGTCCAGGTCTTGGCTTCCGTTATGCTCCTGTAGATGGTCAGGGCGTAGCGGTTGTCATGGCTGGAACTGCTGGACGTACCTGCCGGCCCGCACCAGAAGACAGTCCCGTCGCCTGTCCCGAAAACCCCGGAATGGCATCCGCCCGACAATGATGGCAGACCGCTGTCCTTGGCGGCATTTGTCCATGTCAGTCCTCCGTTTGTCGAGAAGGAGGAATACCTGTCGCTGCCGCTGCGGATGTTCAGGGTGAGATTGTCCTCGCCGGCCTCTGCTATCTGGCTCTCGCCGGCCCTGGCCTCGGAAGAAGTCTTCCATGTCAGGCCGTTGTCATCGGAATATATGCAGAAGCCTTTGCTGGATGAACCGTCGTATTGTCTTGACGGAAGGATCATGCGGCCGGCATGTTTCCCTTTGCTTATGCATATCCCGCTGCCCGGACCGAAACCGGCGCTGTAATAACCGGAGACTATTATCTGGTCTGTGACATCGGCCGGAGAACTCCATGTAAGCCCGTTGTCGGTGGACTTGAGCATGAAAGCCCGGTTGTTTGTCGCGACAGAATTGTTCTTGATCCATCTGCAGCAGAAAAGGAAGATGTCACCTTCGGCGCTTACCACAGGTACGGGATCCATGAAGGCATAATTGCCTCCGTTGGCAGAGCCGGTGAGATTCTGCGCTTCGGACCATGTTCTGCCGTTGTCCGTACTGCGCTTCACCAAGATGTCGGTATAGCTTTTGTCTCGCCATGAGTCATGTCTGCCTTCGCAGAACACCAGCAGTGAACCGTCGGCAGCTGTGACGACGGAAGGTATCCTCACGGAATGGGCCTCGTCCCCCGAAGCAAACGGCCTTGAAAGGGATTTGTCTCCGGTCCATGCTGAAAAGGTGATGGACGATTTGAGATCGGCTTTGGCTATGCTTCCCTCTTCGCCTTCAGGCTCCGTTTCCGGATATATGGGATTCACCACATCCGGGCGTTCTATCTCTCCGCCCGAACAGGCCAGAAAGACGGCAAGCGAAGCTGAGACAGCAAATGCCGCCTTGTAAATGCATGTACTTATTTTTCTCATAAATCTTCCTCCTTCTACCTTTTACCCTCCAGGATGTCTGAGCACAATGAAGCTGCCGTCATCATCATCCGCGGGATATGGAACGGCCCCTTGAAGAGATTTCCCTTGGCCGGCTGGGCTACAGTACCGTCACGATGGAGGTAACCGTACCATTCACCGTACTCGCTGTCAGGGAAATGCGCATAGGCGTATTCATGCGCCTTGCGGTGCATCTCGAGATATTTTTCCTCGCCTGTGGCAAGATAGGCATACAGGGAAGCGATGATGGTCTCGCACTGCGGCCACCAGAATTTCATGTCCTGGGAATAATCCTGAGGAGGGAAATTCCTGCAGTCACGGAAATTTATCATTCCGCCGTACTGTCCGTCCCAGCCCCAGTACCAAGCCCAGCCTATGATGGTGGTAGCCATGTCGACAAGACTTCTGTCCCAGCCTCTGGCTCTCGCCACGTCAAGTATGAACCATCCTGTCTCCATGCAATGTCCGGGATTTATGACCCGTCCGTCGCAGGTGTCGATAAATTCGCCTTCCGGCCCCACTGTCTCGAGGATCGACCGGAATTCAGGATGCATGAAATATCGGGACAATGCTTCTATCGATTCGTCTGTCCGCTCATCGAGGACAGGGTCGGATGAGACCTCCCTGATGACCTGTGCCACGTTTATAAGCATCATCGTGATGGAATGCCCTCTCGACGGGACATAAGTCTTCGGAGGAAGGAAACCGGGAGTGGAAAGCATCCTCAGGATGTTCCTGAACATGGCTACAGCCTTCCCTGCATATGAAGCATCACCGCTTGCCGCCGAATATTCAGCCATGGCCATGGCAGCGAAACACTCGGAGAAGACATAACGTCTTTTCTGGACCGGACGGCCGTCCGCCGTCACGGTGAAGAAGCAATGCCCGTCTGTATCCATACAATGCCTTTCGATGAAATCGATGGCGCTGCGGGCAGCTTCCAGCCACTCTTTCCTGGCTCCGGCCACCCTGTATGCACGGGACATCACGAATCCGGCCCTTCCCTGGAACCAGACAGACTTTGTATGGTCCATGAGAGTCCCGTCCCTGTCCACGCAGGTATAGAAGCCCCCATGCTCCCTGTCGAGTCCGTGCTCCATCCAGAAAGGCAGGATATCGGCCTGCAGGTCGGCCATGTACCGGTCCCTGCAGGCTTCAAGAAATGATTTCTGGGTATCTGTCATAAAATCGTGTTGTTATCCGGATTGCCCGATGATCAATAGTCAGTGTCCTTCATGCAGCGGACGGCATGGCCTATGATCCTGGCATTTGTATTTCTCAGATTGAGGTTTGCATAGTCGAAATAGAAGCGGTATGCATTGTTGTTTGTATTAGGCATATTCGTCCAGCACCCCGAGACATAGTTGCCGACCCTGTATAATTTGAGCGTTCCTTTGTCATTGAAAATCATTCCGTTCGACGGATAGGTGGCAGTCCCTGACCCCGTATTGAACACCAGACCTCCGTTTGACTTGATATAGGTCTGATACTCGCTATCTGTGCTGTATGATCCGCCCCAGACTACATGCCACTGGGAGAAATTGTTCTTCAGTCCGTCAGCGCCTTCATCTGTCAGTCCGCTCCATACGTATGTGTGAGGGACTCTCCATCCCGGAGGACAAGGGTCATGGATGCTCTTGTGCCCTGATTCGTTCGAGGAGGCAGCGGAATAAGGGTTGCCCCAGTAGTCATCATGTACTTCTGCCGTCCACATAGGTGCGGTGTATACGAATGTCATAGGATATCTGTTCATGTCAGCATCGGAGAGTCCTACAGTCACGGCATCCCATTCATTTGCCGTAGACGGGGATGTGCCTCCTGTCGCCGGCAGCGGATCCAGAAGATTGCCTTCCGCATCGTAGGTGTTCCTGTACGTGGTCGAAGTGTAGCCGCTGTCATCAGAACCAGGGAACGGATCCTTCCTGCCCCACTGGTAGAAGAGACCGTACGAGCCGTTGTCTCCGGACATGTTGGTCAGCTGGTCGGTCAAGGCACCGAGGTTGCGGTCCATCATCACAGGGTCGGCATATTCCGAATACTGGGCGTACTTCTCATGTATGGTATACTTGACAGCCTTTCCTTCGAGATCGGCATCAGTCACCCAGATATGCCAGCTCCAGAGGATGTTACCCGTGGCGTCCATCACGGCTATCACGGCATTGCCGGACTGGAGGGCATTGCCTGTCTCGCCTGCCGTAGTGAAATATACATAGCCGCTGCGCAGGCGTATGTTCGTCAGAAGGCCAGGGGCTGTCTGCCAGAGAATCTTGGCAGATGCAGGAGACAAAGTCTCCGGAGCGAATCCTGCCGCATCACCGTTATGATCATATCCGGAAATTGCAGGAGTAGTGTAGCCGTTGCCCATGACGGTGGCAGGGAACTTGTATTCGACACCGGCCTCATCTGCGACATAGCAGTTCGCCGTGACAGTCTTCCCTTCATACCGGCTGAGATCCACGGCAGTATCCGCAAGGACAGTCTCATCATATCCGTCGATTTCCAGGGTCATCTTCCCGGCGAGGGAAACCCCTTCGGAAACCAATGCATATGACTCCTCTCCCTTTGTCACCACCACCGTGACCTTGCAGGTTGCACCACCCTCAGGCATTGCCACCATCGCATACCCATGGAACGGGTCTGCCGCAAGCTCGGTATCCGTGATATTCAGGGTGACACCGGCATCGGTATCCGTCATGGTCAGAGCTCCTGTTTTAAGATCATAAGTATAGCCTCCGGCCAGCGATGCCCCGGAAGGTTCAAGGCTGATGGATTCAAGATTCCAGCCGATGCGGGAAGATGTCTTCACCTCCAGTTCCATCACATCGAAGACATTCGTGAATTTCACTTCCACACTTTCCCCGACAGGCTTTGCCTCCGTGCTTACCGATGCGGCCATCAGCGAATACTGGGAGAGATGTGCTGTGGAAGTCCCGCTCTGCGACTGCTGTGAAGCTACGCTGCCGGACAGAAGAGTGGAAGAATTCGACTGGTTGTAGGGATAATAGACATGGAATTCATAAAGGCCGTCATCTACCCCCCCCCAAGAGAGATCCGACCAGAAGAATCCCGCTTCCTGGCCGGCAGAAGACGCCGAGGCGGTCACAGGAGTGTTGACCTGCCCGTAAGCGTCACTGAAAAAGCCTATCCGGCTTGTCTCTGTCCACAGGACAGGGCTTCCGTTTATCGAAGCCGTGCACTCGAACGCTATCGTATTCTCTGCAGGAGTCGAGAAGTCCGAAGTGTACTCCTCCTTGCAGGCTACGAAAGCAAAGGCCATCACTGCAGCTGCAGCGATTTTCCTTGTAGTTGTTACCTTGTTCATGCTTGATTATAGTGTTAGTGGTTTGAATCCGTCTTCATCAGAACCTGTTGCACCTTCCGAAGAATCCTATTGCCTCAAGTTCCTGCTTCATTGCAGCCTCTTCCGCATCTGTCATGTTCCTGAACGGCACACGGTTCTGCCCGAGATCGAGACCGATAAGCTTCATGATGCGTTTGCCGGCTACTATATTCCCCCTGTAGTTGCAGATCACATTGATCACGGCCTGTGAGAAATTCTGTTTCTCGCGGGCTGTCTCCAAGTCACCTCTCTCCCAGGCTTCAATGATGCCGACAAGTTCGCGGCCGTTGTAGTTAGTCGTGCCTCCGATTCCCCCCTGGGCTCCACCCTGTGCCAGGCTCGGGAGTATGGTCTCGTCCTGTCCGTGGAGCATGTCGAATTTACCGTCCTTGTAGAGACGGCACTGATTGTACTCGTAAAGGCTCTCATAAGTGTATTTGATACCGGCGAAATTAGGAATCCGTCCGTCCACTGCCTTCAGGAAATCGAGCATCGGGAGGTAAGCTCCGTTGAATGCAGGAATATGGTAATAATAGAAAGGAAGTTCCGGTGCTGCAGCCGCTATGGTCTCGCAGTATTTCACAAGTTCCTCTATCCTTCCGATCTTCGGGAAAGGCGGTGCCATGGCTCCGATTCCCCACGCCCCGATTGCAGCAGCATGTCCGGCAAGCCTCTCACTCTCACGCAGGCAGCAGCTGCCCACATGGACTATCACCTTGAAGCCTTCCGGAACAGAAGACATCCATTTTTCAGCCAGGCTGATACGCTCCTCGGAAGTGAGCATGTAACCTTCACCGGACGAACCGTTTATGAAGACACCTTTAAGCCCGTTCGCGGAAAGCATCCTCGCATACTCCGGAATCGGCTCGAAATTGACGTCGCCATTCGCATGGAAAGGCGTGAACGGTGCGTCGATCAATCCTTTTATCTTTTCCATAATGCCAGATAAGTTAATAATGTAAAATACCGGAAACGGACTATGCACTCCGCCCGGACGGGAACAAAGCTAAAAATTATTTATATTAAAACAATATATAATTTAATTAAAATAAATTAAACAAACAATTAATTTAAAATAAACAACTGAAATTCAGCTACATCGTATTTAATTTCAATACATTAGTTACTTATTTTCAAATATGGCCCACAAAAACAATATCCAACAATTTATTTAATCAACCCAATATTTTAAAGACATTTAACCAATAAATTATTTAATCAGAAAATATTTTCAGAAGAAAGTTTGATAGTTGAATAAAGAAAAAGTACCTTTGCACGGAACAATCATGGCTATATATGCTGAAACTTTCACCAGAACCAGGAAACGGTGCTGTCGGCAGGACGATACACAGCTGCATACTCAGGAGAGTCATGCGAGACGGCAGCTTCACAATATCGGAAATAGCCTCCGACAGCGGCTACAGCAACACCACCATATCGAAATACGTCTCCTCCATGATGGAGGAAGGGAAAATAGAGGAGATGGAGAAGATCAGTCTCCACACGAAAGGCCGGAAAACGGTGAAATACGGCATACCGTCCGATTCATGCTTCTTTCTCGGCGTGGACATGAGGACTTTCGAACTCACCATCGGGCTGATCAACATCCGGGGAGAAATGATACGCATCGAACATCACAACGGATTCAGGCTCGAGAACACCCACGACACGCTTGATTCGGTATGCAGCCACATCGCGGATTTCATAGACGGACTCGAAGGGATAGACAAGGCGAAGATATACGCCGTGAACATCAACATCCCCGGACGGGTGAACAGCCGCACAGGAACAAGCGCCACCACATTCAGTTTTGAAGATACTGCCGGCCTGCCATTGACAGACATCCTCGAGGAACGGCTCGGCATGAAGGTCTTCATAGAGAACGACACCAAGGCCATGGCATACGGAGAATACATGTCCGGCATCTCGCGGAAATACGACAACATGCTCTACATAAACATCGGCTGGGGGCTTGGCATGGGGATAATCATCGACGGAAAGCTCTACTACGGCAAAGACGGATACTCCGGAGAGCTGGGACATGTCCACAGATACGAGAACAACATCCTGTGCCACTGCGGGAAAAAGGGCTGCATCGAGACCGAAGTATCCATCAGGGCTATCCACAGGAAACTCATCCAGCGCATAAGGCAGGGTGAGACATCCCTGCTGTCGCAGAAAGTCCACAATGAAGAGGAAATCACCCCGTCGGACATCATCGGAGCAGTGGAGAAGGAAGACGCCCTTTGCATCGAGCTCGTCAGCCATACAGCGACAGAACTCGGACATATACTTGCAGGGCTGGTGAATGTCTTCAACCCCGAAACCATAGTCATAGGCGGCAACCTTTCCAAGGTGGAGGAATGCTATTTCCTGCAGCCGGTGGAGACAGAGATACGCAAATACGCCCTGAGGCTCATGTGCCGGGATGTCCCGGTCACCACATCATCGCTCGGGGACGATACCGCAGTGATCGGGGCCTGCCTGATAGCGCGCAGCAGGATGGTGGGACTGCACTGACGATTCCACTTGACGATTCCCTTCACGATTCCAGGAATAAATTTCCGGTTTGAAAGGATTTTTGCATATTTTTGCAAATCATGAACAGACAGCGGAGCTGATATGGAAAAAATCAAAGTCAAGATAGTGAACAGGTCGCCATATCCGGCACCTGCATATGCCACAAGCATGTCCGCCGGCATGGACCTGAAGGCTGACATCCATGAACCGGTAACCTTGAAACCGCTGGAGCGCGCCATGATCCCCACAGGGCTCTCGATCGCGCTGCCTGAAGGTTACGAGGCACAGGTCAGGCCACGGAGCGGACTGGCAGCAAGACACGGCATCACCGTCCTCAACACCCCGGGGACAATCGATGCGGACTACAGGGGTGAGATCAAGGTCATACTCGTGAACCTTTCCGACACTCCTTTCACTGTGGAGCCGGGGGAAAGGATTGCACAGATGGTCGTAGCCGGACACGCATGCGTGGAATGGGAAGACACGGACATGCTCGACGGCACGGACCGCGGTGAAGGAGGATTCGGGAGTACCGGAAGACAATGACAGACCATGACGATTCAGGAACTTTACAAGATATTCCTGGCCTGCGGTGAAGTGACCACGGACAGCAGGAAGATACGCGGAGGAGAACTTTTCTTCGCCCTCAAGGGAGAGAACTTCGACGGGAACGCATACGCGGTCAAAGCGCTCGAGGCCGGGGCGGGATATGCAGTCATAAACAGGGATTCGGAAACAGCCGCAAATGCCGGAGCACTGGATACGGGACTGTCATCAAGACTGATACCTGTACAGGATACGCTCAGGACACTGCAGGAACTCGCAAGATGGCACAGGTCCATGACTTTTGTGGACGGGAAGCCCATAACAGTAATAGGACTTACCGGCACCAATGGCAAAACCACCACAAAGGAACTCATGAAAGCCGTTCTCTCGGTACGCTACCGTGTCACCGCCACGGAAGGGAATCTGAACAACAGCATAGGAGTGCCGCTCTCCCTCCTCAAGATAGACAAGGACTCCGAAATAGCCATCATAGAGATGGGGGCAAGCCATCCGGGAGACATCAAGGAACTTGTGTCCGTATGTCTGCCGAATTTCGGACTGATAACCAATGTCGGGAAAGCCCATCTTCTCGGATTCGGGAGCTTCGAAGGAGTGAAGAAGGCGAAAGGCGAACTGTACGACTACCTGCAGCGGACGGCGGACAAGGCATTCATCAATGCGGACAGCAAGGATCTCTGCAGGATGGCTGAAGAAAGACCTGACCTGCAGCTTATCCCGTACGGACTGCAATACCAGGGAGCTCAAATCCTTCCGGCCGACAAGGAGCACCCATACCTGCGGATCGCCCTTAAAGAAGAAGGACTGACAGTGGAGACGCACCTTGCAGGCAGCTATAATGCCGACAATGTCATGGCTGCTCTTGCCGTAGGCCGGTACTTCGGCATCTCGCATGAAGAGGCGGCCGCAGCCATATCGGGCTATGTCCCTGTCAACAGCAGGTCGCAGATGATGCAGAAAGACAGCAACACCCTGATAATAGACGCCTACAACGCCAATCCTTCCAGCATGGAGGCCGCACTGGAGAATTTCCGCACCACCGAAGCTCCGCACAAGACCGTAATGCTCGGAGACATGCTCGAGCTCGGTGATGATTCCCTGCCGGAGCACTGCAAGGTCCTGAAGAAGGTAATGGACATGAAGATAGACAGGGCATACTTCGTCGGAGAAGAATTCGGCAAGGCGGCTGAAGAATGCGGACTCGCTGACAGAGATCTGGACGGGAATACCGAAATCCGCTTCTTCAGGACATCAGGCGATCTTGCAGCCTACCTCTCGACCCACCCCGTAAAAGAAAACGCCATCCTCATCAAAGGGTCGCGAGGCACCCGAATGGAGATGGCGATAATATGAATCCTTACAAAGTATTTAACACACTACTGCACCTTGTACGAATCTTTCAGCGACGTAGTCTTGTTGAACACAAAACGCTCCGGTGTTGAATCCGGGTCCTTGAAGAAATAGCCCGTGCGCTCGAACTGGACAGCGATCCCGGAATTGTCCTCAAGCAAAGCCGGCTCGGCATACCCTTCGGTGATCTTGAGCGAATCAGGGTTCAGGTAATCCTTGTAGTCCTCGCCTTCAGGAATCGAACCCATCTGCGCCTCTGTGAAAAGCTTGTCGTATATCCTGAGCTCGACATTCCTGGCATGCGATGCGGAAACCCAGTGTATAGTGCCCTTCACGGAACGCCACTCCCCTGCTCCCGGCTTTGATGCCGGATCATGCGAGCACCTGATTTCGATGATATTGCCGTCGGCATCCTTGATCACCTCCTCGCATTTTACGATATACGAATATTTCAGCCTTACCTCTCCGCCCGGCTTCAGACGGAAATACTTCTTCGGCGGCTCCTCCATGAAATCCGCCCTCTCGATAAGTATCTCACCGGTGAAAGGCACCTTGCGGAACGGGCCATCAGGACTTGCCGGATTCAAAGGGGCATCAAACCACTCCACCTTTCCCGGCTCCCAGTCGGTTATCACAAGCTTCACCGGATCCTGTACCACCATGTATCTGTTTGAACGCTCGTTCAGATCCTGGCGGACGCACCATTCCATAAGCTGCAGGTCAATCAGCTGCTCCCGTTTTGCCACACCCACCTTTTCGGCGAACATCCTTATGGACTCCGGAGTGTAGCCTCTCCTCCTGATACCGCAGATAGTCGGCATCCTCGGGTCATCCCATCCGCTCACATAACGGTTCTTCACCAACTCAAGCAGTTTCCGCTTGCTCATGACCGTATAGGTCAGATTCAGTCTGGCGAACTCATACTGGTGAGAAGGGAATATCTCCAGTTTCTCAATGAACCAGTCGTACAGAGGCCGGTGCACATCGAACTCGAGCGTACAGATGGAATGTGTGATATGCTCGATACTGTCGCACTGCCCGTGGGCGAAATCATACATCGGATAGATGCACCACTTGTCGCCTGTCCTGTGATGACGGGCATGAATGATCCTGTACATCAGGGGATCCCTGAACAGCATATTCGGATGCGCCATATCTATCTTTGCCCTGAGGACCTTCTCCCCGTCAGCGTATTTCCCGTCACGCATCTCCCTGAAAAGCCTGAGATTCTCCTCTACGGAGCGGTTTCTCCACGGGCTTTCCTTTCCCGGAGTCTGGACAGTCCCGCGACCGGCCCTTATTTCCTCCTGAGTCTGGTCATCCACATACGCAAGCCCCTTCATTATCAGTTTCTCGGCCCATTCATAAAGCCGGTCGAAATAATCTGAGGCATACCTTTCATTCTCCCACTCGAACCCGAGCCACCTGATATCCTCCTTTATGGAATCCACGTACTCCGTATCCTCCTTCACCGGATTCGTATCATCGAAGCGGAGATTTGTCTTTCCGCCGTATTTCCTTGCAAGCCCGAAATTCAGGCATATGCTCTTCGCATGTCCTATATGCAGGTATCCGTTAGGCTCGGGAGGGAATCTGGTCATGACAGACTCGCACTTGCCTGACGCCAGGTCGGATTCGATGATCTCCTCAAGGAAATTCAGATTGCGGGCCGCAGCGGCCTCCGTATTCATTTCTTCCATAATATGCAGTTATCCCTTTAGCACAAATAATCCGCGAAGATAAGGATAAATTTGTTATTTTTGTGCCGGAAAAAGAAAAAAACACCATGATACAGTCAATGACAGGCTACGGCAAGGCCGAAACCACACTCGAATCAGGAAAACTGACAGTCGAAATCAGATCGCTAAACGGCAAAAGCGCAGACATAAGCATCAAGACACAGCTTCTGCCGAAAGACAAGGAACTTGCAGTACGCCAGCTCATTGCCCAAAGGCTTCAAAGAGGCAACATAGACTTCTTCATGACCTTCGAGGCCAATGCCGCCGATACGGCAAAAGAAATCAATCCTGATCTTGTAATGGCATATTTCAGACAGATAATGGCCATCAACACCAGGATAAACAGTGAATTTCCGGACACCGGCAACGCCGACTCCGCCCACATTCTCGGCACCATACTGAGATTCCCGGACGTGATGGATACCAACAGGAAACAGGACATCATAGACGAAAGCAACTGGGAGCAGGTTTCCGGCTGCATCAACGAGGCTCTGGACAAGATATGCGAATACCGTGCAGCGGAAGGAAAGTCCCTCTATGCCGATGTGACCGCAAAGGTGAAGAACATCCTCGACTTCATACCGCAGGTAGAGGCATTTGAAGGGGAAAGAGTGGCAGCCATCAAGGAAAAGCTGATATCAAGGCTCGACGAACTGGCCATGGGGGCAGACAGCAACAGGCTGGAACAGGAGATGATCTACTATCTCGAAAAGCTTGACATCAATGAAGAGAAAGTCCGTCTGCGCCAGCATTGCAAATATTTCATGGAAACAATAGACAACGACCCGTATCCCGGCAAGAAGCTCGGCTTCATAGCACAGGAAATGGGTCGCGAGATAAACACTACTGGCTCCAAGGCCAATCACAGCGGAATCCAGAAGATCGTCGTAAGGATGAAAGATGAGCTGGAGAAGATAAAGGAGCAGAGTCTCAACATACTATAGAAGAAATCCCTCCTTTTGAATTCACCCTTCCGGGAAGTCAGGAGGCGGTTCTACTGCAATATCCGGATTTCGAATCTGTATTCCCCTGCAAGAGGGGCATTGTCTGATGAAGTGAAGGAAATGCGCCTGAGTTCATTTCCCCAGACACCGGTCATGCGTGGATCATCCAGCGCCTTCACTTCCACATGCGGAGACAGGCTTTTCGGGAAAGACATCTCAGCCACGGCCCCATCTCCGATGACCACTACCCTGCCGGCAGGCACTGTCTTCGCCTTCCCGTCTGCAGTATAGCTCTCCCCGGGAAGCCGGACCTCACCGGAAACCATGAAATTCTCCACATCTGCAGCCTTGCGTTCAGAAAGGCGGAAACTGTCCTTGATCACCAGTTTCCTGTCCGAAAGCCTGTACTCCCTCTTCCAGTCTGCACAACCTGCAGTCTCGGGATACGCACCGCTGATATCCAGGCTGAATTCCCTTCTGTCAGTGCTGCACACTACATCGGCAGAACGGAACCTGTCACCGAAACTCTGCGACACTCCGTTTATCACAGGCAGACTGTGCCAGTCGCTCTGCATGGACCAGATCGTATACCTCTCGTCGCTGAATGTCTTCTTGGTGTATGTCCCGACTCCGGCATCTATGAAAAGAGGAATGTCATTGCTGTAAAGGATGAATGTCCCGACATCATTATGATTGTGGCTTTCATTGTTGAATCCGCCTTTTGCAGCGAAGAAGCTGCCGGAATTGTCCCGGAGATAGCAGAATTCAGTCTCCGGATACCAGACGGCGGAAGGCACAGACTCCCTTAGTCCGGCCAATACCGCCTCTGCGGAGGAGGTCTCCAGCTGTTTCCTGAGAGTCTCGACCCGGGCATTCAACCCTGGAAGTATCCTTGCAGTCTCGAGAGACCTGTAGGTATCATTTCCCAAAGGGATGGAAGGTGTCCTGAACTTCCCGTCCCTGTAAAGGAGATAGACGGCAAAGTCCATCATCTCCTGACTGCCTGTGGATTTTCCATAGCGGTAAGTCAGATAAATGTCAGGCGTCAGGGTCGCAGTGGCATCGGCAAAGTTCACCACCCTGGAACTGCCTATATAAGAACGCGAAATATACTCGCCCATGTTCCGTATCTGCTCATTGTCGAAAAGCGACACCTTCCCGCCTGTGGCATCATGCAGCATTTCAAGATAATCATGCAGTTTTCCTGCGGCATGTCCCCAATAGGACGGACCTTCCTCGCAGGCTCCGTCCCCTTTCACGAAATTCACGAACCTGTCTGTGGATTCCACGGACAGTTCCAGGGCGGCATCGAGGCGTTCCTGGTCCTGTTCCATCAGGAGAAAGCAGAGAAGGACATTGGAATTGCACCATGGATTCCAGTTGTTTATGAGCTCTCCCGGTTTCCAGTCGTCTGCCATCCACCAGTTTGCGGCACGCACGGATTCATCGAAGAACGGATCCAGCACCCTCTCCTTCACGGCCGCTTCCATACAGTAGCTGATGGATGGGTCCAGAGCGTCCAGTTCATCCTTGAAGAAATGCCATGCGACAGCCATAGTCGCCCCGTACTGTGCGGACACCAGATCTATGATATACTCCCTCGGATCCGGCAGTGACCTGTGGCTCGACTGCCTCGGTGTGTGCGCTGACAGAACCCACGACGTCATCTGGCAGCTCTGCCACAGGCCGTTTGCCAGCTGGTCGATGAATCTGCCCTGCCCTTCGGCAAGCTCTGCGAGGATGAGGGTGTTCAATGCCTTCCTGTTGGATTCCATCGGATTCTCCATGATCTTCCTGTTGCCGCTTCTCTCATATTCCAGATAAGCGGTGGCAGGAATGACCTTCCATTCGTAGTCCAGGTATTTCTCCCCTTCGCTGACAATCCTGGCTGCACCGTCACCCAGAAGCCGGCTCCAGCCCTCCCTGTCATCATAGTCAGGATAAGGGAACCAGTCCCCTCCGGTCTTTATCAGGCTGACGCCGCCGTTCTCCGAAACTGCTTCCGCATATGCCGCCGAAATATAGTTCCTCTCCTCGTATGCTCCGGCATCGAGGGATACCGCCATCGACAATCCGGCAGCTGCCAGTATGCCGAGGACCAGTCCTTTACATGAAATCCGCTTCATGATATTCTCCTTTGGTTATCAAGTGTCATTATTATGTCAAAAGGTCATTTCCAGATGTCGATCCTGCCTGTATACAGTCCCCAGCATCCGTCCGTGACTACCGGCACCTCTTTTCCCGTCCTGTCCTCCGCATGTTCCATCTGCTCCAGGAAAGTATGCGAATGGCCGCCTATCACCAGATCCACATTCTCCACGCCTGCAATAAGTTCAGGGTCAGTGAAGAAATCCCCTTCGTAGCCCAGATGCGACAGGCAGATCACCATGTCGCAATGCTTCTCTTCCTTCAGATAAGCTGCATAACGGTTCACCGTCTCCACCGGGTCAAGGTATCGGATCCTGTCAGCGATATGCCTGTCCACCACCACGGTCAGATCGGTAAGCAGACCTATGAACCCTATCTTCAATCCACCCCTCCTCAATATGCAGTATGGCTTTATGAGTTTCTCCAAAGCATCGTCATCGAAATCATAGTTTGCACATACTATCGGGAAGCGGCATCTTGCCACTCTTCTGGCCAGCTCTTCAAGGCCGTTGTCGAATTCATGGTTCCCGAGACACGCCACATCGTACCGCATGGCATTCATGCAATCCACCTCCACATCGCCTTTCATCAATGTAAAATAAGAGGAGCCCTGACTGAAATCGCCTGCATCCACGAGCAGGACACGGTTTTTCCCGACCGCCTCCCTTACGCTGTCCACATAGACAGCCCTTTCTATCACTCCGCCCATCCCGGCTTCTTCCCCGGCCCTTACCGGATCGATATGGCTGTGGGTGTCATTTGTATGCAGTATGACCAGATCCTGGGCACCGGCCAGAATGCAGGACATCAGCGCTGCCATTATAACTGCTGTCTTCTTCATCTCATCAAAGGATTTCATCAAAGGATTTTCACTCGCCCGTCCGTCTTGTACACTATGTCCCGTCCTGCCGCCGTTTCCCCGTTGACATAATCCAGCATGACATCGATTATGTCAACGTCATCATACTGGAGAACCTCGACTGCATTCCTGGCGACATACAGATTGTCACCGCCATTGAGCAGAAACGAGATTGTGGCGACTCCATAGACCTGCCCGTCGTCTATCGGCATCCCGTCTATTGTCGCAGAGACGAGCTTCCCGTCCGATACTTCTATGCGGACTCCTCCCAGCACCTGGATCCTCGTGGCTGCCATCTGCTCCAGGATAGCTCTTATGTCCTTGCCTTTCAATGCGACATACACGATACTGTTCTTGAAAGGAAACATTGAAAGCATATCGTCCAGAAGTATGTCGCCTTCCGGCATATCCACCCGGATACCTCCGAAATTCCCGATACCCATATCCACATGCCTGCCCGACTTCTCTTCCACGGCAGCCATTATCCTGTCTATGAAAAGATTGGAAAGGGCGCTCTCCGGAGCTGCAAGTATCATGGCTTCGGGGGAATGCCCTATCACCTTCTTGACAGGAGCCATCACCGGCTGCGCATCCAGCACTACCGAAGCCACGGCGTATGCGGTTCCGCCCTTGTAGACTTTTCCTCGCGGAGAGAAATATTTCCGTCCTTTTACCCTGCCCACAGTCTCCGGTACATTGTCCGCGGACGGGGATACACATCCTGTACGCGAACCGTCCATTACCGTCCTCGACCACTCCATGCGGAAGCCGTCATCCCCGGCGGCAAGCCATGCAGACGGAAAGACCATAATGCAAAATACGGCCGCCAGCTTCACAAAACAGTGATTTACCGATACTCTCATTTCTGCTTCAGCCATTTGTAAAGATCCTTGAAAGTGGTTTTCTTGCCGTACATCAATATTCCTATCTTGTATATCCGTGCTGAAATATACGCCATGACGACAAATGTCAGCAGAAGCAGACCTATTGAAAGTGCAAGTTCCCAGAACGGGACTCCGAACGGGATCCTGGCCAGCATGACTATCGGCGAGGTGAACGGAATCATCGATCCCCAGAACACTATCTGGCTGTCCGGAGCCTTGAATGCATAGAATGCGATGAAGAAGGCTATCAGGAGCGGGATTGTCACCGGCATCTGAAGCTGCTGGGTATCCGCCTCGTTCTCCACAGCCGAACCGATGGCGGCAAACAGTGATGCGTACAGCAGATATCCAAGTATGAAATAAATCAGAAAACTCAGGAATATCTCCACATAGTCCAGACTTCCGAGAGTGGTTATCACTGCTGCCATCTCGCTGTCGGACGATGCCGCAAGCATGTCTGCATCCATAGTCATGCCTGCCGTATCCATCATCGACTGATCCACGCCGAGCCCCTCAGCCATCTGCGTCATCTGGTCACTCTGCATCCGGGCAGAAGACATGATGGAATCCATACCTATGAAAGAACCGACTCCCAACACGATGACCGCTGTCAGGACTATCCAGAGGAAGAACTGCGTCAGAGCCACCGCAGCGACACCTATGATCTTGCCGAACATCAGTTCAAGCGAATTCACCGATGAAATCAGCACCTCCACCACGCGGGTGGATTTCTCCTCGATGACGCTCTGCATCACCATGGCGGAGAACATGGCTATGAACATATAGATGATGACAGAAAGCACAAGCGATATGATCATATAGACTTCCGACGAGGTTATGGTCTCGCTGCCGCTGTCATCCACCGTGTAGGTGGAGATCGGGATATCTGCCTGGACTTCCTCCATTATCTGGCGCAATCCCTTGATATTGAATGCCGCCAATCTGTATTCCTCCACAGCGTTGTTCACATTGGCGCTCACCGCCTCCTTCATGTCCACACTCAGAGGCTTCCCTGAATAAGCGGATACACTGACGCTTCTGGCTACCGTATCCAGTCTGGAAATGACCACAAGCGCATCGATATCCAGATCGGGGAACACATTCTTCAGCGAATCCACACTGCATGAAGAGTAGTCCACATAGCTTATCTTCTCGCTGTCAGCCATGTAAGGCATCACTATCCCCGACTTGTCCACGACTCCGATTGTCTTCCCCTTGTCCTCGGCCATGAACATGATCAGGCTCGGCAATATGCAAAGGGCCGCAAAGAACACCGGACCGAGAAAGGTCGTCAGCAGGAAAGACTTTTTCCTGACCTTGGTAAGATACTCCCTCGAAATTATGACACTTACTGTCCTGAAATCCATGGTCTATTCCTCCTCTGTGACTAATCTGATGAAAATATCGTTCATTCTCGGTATGAGCTCCTTGTAGGAATTCACGGTCACAGGCTGTTCCACTATCTTCTGGAGGACAGCCCTGCTGCCGGATGCTTCATCCACTGCCAGG
This sequence comes from uncultured Bacteroidales bacterium, assembly GCA_944326385.1. Classification (GTDB taxonomy): domain Bacteria; phylum Bacteroidota; class Bacteroidia; order Bacteroidales; family UBA932; genus Cryptobacteroides. The sequence continues at coordinate 27,618 of CALVDT010000005.1, forward strand.
ACGGCTGTATGCCTGCCCGACTCGTCGTTGTCCGAAAGGACCCTGTATACCCCGGGTACGGAAGTCACAGGCTCCGGCGCGGTATAGACGAGCTCTATATGGTTGTTGCCGTATTTATGGCGTATCTCGTCCACTCCTCCGGTGATGACCAGATGAGACTTGTTGATAAGGGCGATATTGTCGCACAATTCCTCGACAGACTCCATATTGTGGGTGGAAAGGACTATCGTGGCACCGTTTTCCTTGAGATGGAGGATTTCATTCCTGATCAGCTGGGCGTTCACCGGATCAAAGCCCGAGAAAGGCTCGTCCAGAATAAGCAGGGACGGCCTGTGCACGACGGTCGTTATGAACTGCACCTTCTGGGCCATACCCTTGGACAGCTCCTCCACCTTCTTTCCCCACCAGCTCTCGATCCCGAATTTCCCGAACCATTTCCGGAGCTCGGAAGCGGCATCCCTGGAACTCATTCCCTTGAGCCTCGCAAAATACATGGCCTGATCCCCCACCTTCATCTTCCGGTACAGGCCGCGCTCCTCCGGGAGATATCCTATTTTCCTGACATCATCCTGCGTTATATGACGTCCGTCGAAGAGGATTGTACCGCTGTTCGGTATGGTGATCCTGTTGATGATCCTTATGAGTGTGGTCTTGCCCGCCCCGTTCGGACCGAGAAGGCCGAAGATCCTGCCTTTCGGCATCTTCACCGTGACATGGTCAAGAGCCGTCTTTTCCCCGAAGCTCTTGCACACGTCGAGACATTGTATCATATAGTCTTCCATATATTCTTCCGGACTGTTGTTTTCAGTTCAATATCTTTGCGACAAGTTCAAGAAGAAGCTCCGCCTGCGCAGCCTCTCCGGCGCCGCCTCCCTTGCCCTTGAAATCATATTCCTTTATCAACGATATGACCGACAGGCATTTCCCCGGAGGGAAACCGGCCGCAGCAGTCTCATATTCCCTGACGAAATAAGGATTCACGCCAAGCACAGCGGCCTTTTCCTGCTGTCCTGCACGTGGATTCTTCATCATCAGGGCATGATACCGCAATATCCTGTAGAAATGGTTGAACAGCGGGGCCGTGGCGAGAAGCATCACGAATTTCGGGGAATTGCCGATATAAGCCGCTATCTTCAACGCCTTTGCCGCATTCCTGAAAGACAGTTCCCTGGTCAGTTCGAATATGCTGTACTGCCTGCTGATACCGACATTGGCCTCGATATCCTCTGCTGTGATGTCCTTCCTGCCTTCAGGGAGGTTCTTCATCATCTTGTCCGTCTCTATCGCGATCTTTCCGAGGTCGGTCCCCGCAAACTCCGCCAGAAGCGCAGCGGCATCAGGAAGAATGTTCAATCCCTTGCCGGCATAGAACGACTGTATCCATCGGCTCATTTCGTAATCCCTCACCGGGGATGATTCCACCACTACCCCGTTCTTGCGGATGTTGCGGTAGAGCTCCTTGCGTTTGTCCACAACCGCCCCGTGCAGGCAGAGCACCAGCACCGTGGTCTGCATTGGATTCTGGCAATATTTCGCCAGGCTGTCCAGCGTCTTCATGTTCTGGGCTTCCTTGATAACTACAAGCCGCCTGGCAGCAAAGACCGGGTACTGGAGCGCCGCCGTCATCACCTTGTCGGCATCCGCATCATTCCCGTAGAACACTGTCTGGTTGAAATCCCGCTCACTGTCATCGAGCGCATGTTCCATGATGGCCGCACACACCGTTTCGGGATAATAAGGCTCCTCCCCCATCAGCAGATACACCGGGCTGAAGACACCTTTTCCGACATCCTCCATTATATCCCGGCACTGTGCCTGAGTATCAGCAAAACCTTTAGCCATATCTTTGCAAAGATATGAAAAAGCCGGGTGCATAGCAAAACTTTTTAAGCACTCTCCATCACATCAGCCCCCATCTGCAGCGTTTCCCCGCCAAACCGTCGCAGATAGCACCGAACCGGCCCCGTGCCGATGCAGCTTCTGACAAAACAACAAGGGGACGCTCCGCTCCGGAACATCCCCCAGTCTCACCGGCCAAGCCGGCACGGATTATATTTCACGAATCAATTTGATCTTTTCTCCTTTACCCTTACAAGTTTCTCCTTCAGCACGTCCAGACAATCGACCACAGCATCCTCGAAAGTCCTGGCATTCCTCTCGACTATCACGTCATTGCCCGGTATCTGTACCAGAACCTTGACATTCTTGTTCTCATGCTCAGGCAGCAGCGACATCGAGACCTCGACACCGATGATCTCATCATAGAATTTAGGCAATTTGGATAGCTTCTTTTCTACAAAGTCCAGCAATTTTTGATCTGCATTGAACTTGATGGATTGTACTCTAATCTCCATTTTTACCTCCATTTTTAGCCCTCGGATGGGCGGATTCATAAACTTTCTTCAGTTTACCGATGGAATTATGGGTATAGACCTGAGTCGCAGCAAGTGAAGAATGCCCGAGGAACTCCTTTATCGAGTTCAAGTCAGCTCCGTCATCGAGCAGCTCCGTGGCTACCGTGTGCCTGAGTACATGCGGCGATTTCCTGCCTGAAAAACCGTCCGAAGCCCCAAGTTCCTGCTTTACAATCCTGTCTACGAGTTCAGGATATACAGCACGGCCCTTTGCTGTGACAAACAGCGGCGAAGCCGGGGTATCCATACCTCCCACCATCGTGTCAACCGATTGTAAATATAAGGAAATTTCTTTACAATACGAAGGCAGAAGCGGAATTTCTCTCATTTTGTCACCCTTGCCTGTAACCCGCATGACTTTCCGCCTGAAATCCACATCCTTTCTCCTGAGCCCGACCAATTCGGCCCGCCTGATACCTGTATTGAAAAGCGTCGACACGACAGCCCGGTGGAATCTTCTCGTATACCCCTGCAATGTAAGATCCGGTATCTCCGAAGCCCACGCATCAGTTTGCCGGAAATATTCCTCCATATCCTCCTGCCGGAAGAATTCGGGGAGAAGTTTTTCCTGTCGCGGCCTTCTGACTAATTTTACGGGATTTGACTCCAGCATCCCTGAATTGACGAGGAAACGGCAGAATCCGCTCAATATCGATATGTGCAGATTCACTGTCCTGGCCTTCAGTTTCCTTTCGAGAAGAGCCACTTCATACCCCCTGATTATGCCGGGGACGAGAGAAGCCACCAGTTCCCTGTCGTTACAGGCCTGGGCAAAATCGAGGAATCCTTCGAGAGAAGCTGCATAAATATCCCTGGTCCTCGGTGAATACCTTTTCACAAAAGACACATAATCGAGATATTCTGATATGAGTCGGCTCTCCATGATATCCTTGCCATGTCATTTTACCGGATTCAGCCCCATTTCAGCTGCCTTCTTCCGTAAAAGCACATCGGCTTCATCGAAATTGTTGCCGATGACACCATCCAGAATGGCATTTTTAACAAAATCCTTCAGTTCACCTATTTCCCGGCACGGAGGTATGCCGTAAAGGTCCATGATATATTCACCGGTGATAGGATTCTTGAAATTCCTTATTGCATCCTTGGCCTCCACTTCCGCAAGTTTCTGCCTCACCAGAATGAAATTCTGCCTGAGCCGCTCCACCTTGCGCGGATTCTTTGAAGTGATATCGGCATTGCACAGAAGCATGAGGTCATCAATGTCGTTCCCGGCATCGAAAAGCAGCCTCCTCACTGCAGAATCAGTAACCTCCTCGGTAACAAGCGCTATCGGGCGCAGATGCAGCAGGACAAGCTTTTCAACATATTTCATCTTTTCATTCAGAGGCATCTTCAGCGACTTGAATATCTTCGGGACCATCCTTGCCCCTACCACTTCATGCCCATGGAAAGTCCATCCGGCAGCCTTGTCGTAGCGTTTTGTGGCCGGTTTCCCGATATCGTGCAGAAGGGCCGCCCATCTCAGCCAAAGGTTCGGTTCAGTCCTGATCCTGACAGTCTCCACCCCGTCCTCCATGAAATAGTCATTCAGCATTCCTCCGGCTATGCTGTCGGCTTCGGCGGCTGCCACATTGTCCAGCACCTCAAGCGTATGCGAGAAATTCTCCTTGTGTCCATGACCGTCGACAGACTCCGTTCCCTTCAGTTTGCAGAGCTGCGGAAGAATCAGCTCCAGCAGACCGGTCTCATCCAGAAGACGGAAGCCTATGGAAGGTCTGCTGCACACCAGTATCTTGTCCAGTTCATCCGCTATCCGTTCCCTTGACAATATCGAAAGCCTGTCCCTGTTTCTTTTTATCGACTCCAGCGACTCGGGAACTATTCTGAACTGCCGGTCCGGACCGCTGAGCCTGGTGGCAAACCGTATTGCCCGGATCATCCTCAACGGATCGTCACTATAAGTAGTATCCGGATCAAGCGGTGTCCTGATTATTCCCGCAGCGAGGTCCCGGATACCTCCGAACGGGTCTACAAGTGCACCATAATCTTCTTTCTGAAGGCTGAAAGCCATGGCATTTATCGTGAAATCCCTTCTGCACTGGTCGTCTTCAAGCGTGCCGTCTTCCACTATCGGCTTGCGCGAATCTCTCCTGTACGACTCTTTCCTGGCACCGACGAACTCCACCTCGATTCCCTTGTATTTCAACATGGCCGTACCGAAGTTCCTGAACACCGACACCTTGCTGTGCACGGCTTCTCCCACGGCCTCAGCCAATCCGATTCCGCTTCCCTCTACCACGACATCTATATCCTTGCCAGGCCTGCCGAGAAAGCAGTCCCGGACATAGCCGCCTATCACAAACGCCCTTACGCCCTGCCGTTCTGCGGCGTCGGAAATGATCTGGAATATCTTTCCATCCAGAAATCCTTGAGTAACAGTCATCTTTAATCTCTTGAATCTATTGAACCTGTTTATCCTGTGGAGTCCGGACCATGTCTTCATATGACGGCATCCTGTCCACAAAAACATATCCCCCGGCTTTCCCGTCTTTCCTGCGGCAGATATAAGTTGTCTTGCCGTTCGTTATGAAAATGAACTTCACACCGAGGACCATGTTATATCCCACAGCCTGATCGAGCACGGCATTGTCTATACGGACATCGGGACGCTTACATTCCACTACCGCCACCGGCAATGCGTCACGCCCGTAGACCACGATATCGGCTCTCAGCATCTTCTCCCCGAGCCTGATCCCTACTTCGCTCATCATCATATGCATCGGCACCTTCATCAATGCGTTCAACTGCACAATAAACCACTGCCTCACATCTTCTTCGGGTGTGAGAGCCACGTTTTTCCTGCGCAGCGGATCCCAGACTGTCTTCCTGTCCATCAATGCAAAGTTAGGGATTTTTCCAGGAAATCCACAATAAGCCCCTGTTCCTTCTTCCCGCAATGATGACCGCCTTCGAAAAATCCAGTCTTCAGGGCATCGCCGCAACCTGCAGCTTCATATATGTCATGCATCCTGGAAAACGCCTCCTCTACTGCCGGAAAAGGGAAAAGCCTGTCCTGACGCCCGTTCAGGAAAAAGAAAGGCTTTGGCGCAAGAAACCTTGCAATATCCGGAAAATCATACCTGTCCCTCAATTCGGGTATCAACATCGCATAATCAGATGCCTTGTATGGAAGAGCCGAGGTCTCCTTCAGTGTCATCCAGCATAGCGCAGCTCCTGCCGACACGTCCTTGCTGAATGCTGTCAACATCCATGTCCTGTGAGCTCCCATCGACCATCCTGCCGCTGCAATCCTGTCCTTGTCCACAAAGCCGGAAGATGCCAGGAGGGCTGCTGCAGCCATATCTTCTTCAAGTGTTTTCTTCGCCCAAACCACCCCGTCAGCATAGAGACTGTCATACAGGTTCTTCTGACCTTCATAGACAATCCTCTTCAAAGAATCGCGCCTGGACTTTACCTCCTCCGATCTGCCGCTGAATTCCATACGGGACCATTCGCGGCATTCCGCACTGCTCCGGCTTCCCCAGTAAAGCATATCCGGGACAATGACCGCATATCCGAGTGAAGCGAGTGAGTCCGCAAGATACACCCCGTCGAAATTCTTCCTTACCCACTGTGCGGAAGACAGCCTGATATTCTCCGGCACATCATCAAGCGGCCGGACCAGCTTCTCCTTTCCGATATCGAACCTTGCCCCGTGGTCATGCAGGAGAACGATTCCCGGACATGGCGAATCCTGTGACGCCCCGTCCGGCACCAGGAGATACGACTGCACCCTGTCCCCTCCCGGGACATCATATTCCACAAGACAGCACACATATCCTTCCCTATCCTCTTCATCTATAATGTCGAACCCGAGATTCTCCTGCACCGTAACCAGCATCCCGTCAGTTTCCTGCGCTAAAACCCTCAATGGTAACCCCAAAAGGGCCAGCACCAGTTTTCCCATAAATTGCCTTGACAACATATCTAACTCAAATATCTCATGTAAAAATAATCATTTTTTACCGTCTTGCACACCACTATCGGTTTTGTCGCAATTGTATTAGTGGTCGATGACAGTTTGCCGCGACCACTACCACTTTTGCTGTGATTTCGGCAGTGGTCGGGGATAGTTTGCCGCCACTACTCAAATTTATTTGCCTTTGTTCTCGCTTAATCGCTATATTTGCAGACTTGAAGCAGATTCAGACGGAACAAATATGAAGGAATTCTGGCAAATGATGAAGCGCTTTGTGGCGCCATACTATAAATACCTTATAGGAGCAGTGATCCTGAACATACTATCGGCGGTATTCAACATCTTCTCATTCACGCTCATAATACCGATACTGCAGATATTGTTCAAGATGGACACCACAGTCTACGAGTTCATCCCATGGGACACTCCGGACATGACGACCAAGGACATCGTCATGAACAATGCCTACTACTACGTCACAGAACTCATAAGCCAGTTCGGCGGCTCCATCACACTCCTGATACTCGGACTTTTCCTCGGAATCATGACAGCGCTGAAGACATCCTGCTATTTCGGGTCATCCGCAATCATGGTACCGCTCAGGACCGGCATCGTCAGAGACATCAGGATACTCGTCTACGACAAGATGATGCACCTCCCGCTGGGCTTCTTCTCCCAGGAAAGGAAAGGAGACATCATCGCGAGGATGAGCGGGGACGTAAGCGAAGTGGAGAACTCCATCACAAGCTCCCTTGACATGCTCATCAAGAACCCGATACTGATCCTGTTCTATTTTGCCACACTCATCGTCACCAGCTGGCAGCTGACCCTCTTCACCCTGGCTGTCGTCCCTCTCATGGCATGGGGGATGAGTGCCATAGGCAAGAAACTGAAGAAGGAATCGCTCGAAGCACAGGGCAAATGGAGCGACACCATGTCACAGCTTGAAGAAACGCTGGGAGGCCTGCGCATCATCAAGGCATTCATTGCTGAAGACAAGATGATATCCCGCTTCACGAACACCAGCAACGAACTCCGGACAGCATCAAGGAAAGTCGCTGTAAGACAAGCTCTTGCCCATCCTGTCAGCGAATTCCTCGGCACCATCATGATCATGTTCGTACTCTGGTTCGGAGGGACACTCATCCTGAGCGAAGCCTCCCCCATAGACGCACCGACATTCATATTCTATATGGTGATACTCTACAGCGTGCTCAATCCGCTCAAGGAATTCGCAAGAGCAGGATACAGCATTCCAAAGGGACTCGCATCCATGGAAAGGGTCGACAAGATACTGAAAGCCGAGAACAACATCAAGGAGAAACCCGATGCCGCCGACATCCCGTCCTTTGAAGACAAGATAGAGTTCAAGGACGTATGTTTCTCGTACCAGCCCGGCAAGGAAGTGCTGAAACACATAAACATCACCATTCCGAAAGGAAAGACCATAGCTCTGGTCGGCCAGTCCGGCTCCGGCAAATCCACCCTTGTGGACCTCGTTCCGAGATACCATGACGTGACCTCAGGAGAAGTCATCATAGACGGGCGCAACATCAAGGACCTCAAGATCAAAAGTCTGAGAAGCCTGATTGGCAATGTGAACCAGGAAGCCATCCTCTTCAACGACACCATATTCAACAACATAGCCTTCGGCGTCGAAGGCGCCACCATGGAGCAGGTCATAGCAGCAGCCAAGATCGCCAATGCCCACGACTTCATCATGGAAAAGGAGAAAGGCTACCAGACAAACATCGGTGACAGGGGCAGCAAACTCTCGGGAGGCCAGAGACAGAGAATCAGCATAGCCAGGGCAATACTGAAGAACCCGCCTATCCTCATACTCGACGAAGCCACCTCGGCCCTCGATACCGAATCAGAAAGGCTCGTACAGGAAGCCCTCGACCGGCTGATGACATCCAGAACCACCATTGCCATCGCCCACAGGCTGTCCACAATCAAGAATTCCGACGAAATCTGCGTACTCCATGACGGGGAAATAGTGGAAAGAGGCACACACGACGAGCTCCTCAAGCTGAACGGCTACTACAAACGGCTGAACGACATGCAGGCATTGTAAAAGAATCCGACTTACAATATTTTTATTAAATTTGCATGATACGCAACTGATGACCGATACAATGAAAAGCTTGAAGATACCCTACATCCCGGAACTGGAAAAGGCCGGATTTGCAGAAATGGACAGGATAATGGAGACAAATGCCGCAAAGGCATACATCGACACCGTCGACTGGCCGGACGAATATCCTTACATGCCGGACGCATCCTTCTCCATCGCCCGCAGCGACACCCATATCATCATAATGTACAGAGTCAGAGGCATTGACCTCAGGGCAAAGGCAATGGAGGACAACGGTCATGTCTGGGAAGACAGCTGCTGCGAATTCTTCGTGGCAGACCCTGAAGACGGCACCTACTACAATTTCGAGATGAACTGCATCGGCACCCTGCTTGCCGCCAAAAGGAAAAGCAGGGAAGATTCCGCATTCCTGCCTGAAGAAAAACGGGCACAGATCATCCGTCACACATCGCTCGAGAAAAAGGAATATGACATCAGCGGGGAAATCTTCTGCTGGCAGAGCGCCATCTGCATTCCATTCAGCATCATAGGGATAGACGGAAGAAATCTTCCTGCGAAAATCAGGGCGAACTTCTACAAATGCGCCGACGGATCAGCCCACCCTCATTTTGTCAGCTGGAACCCGGTCAGGACACCTGCACCTGATTTCCACAGGCCGGAATTCTTCGGGGAACTCGAATTCTGAACACGGGAAAGACCAAAGAAAACAAGAGAAGACACGGGAAAACAAGATTAATAACACATAATATCATGGACTATACACCTGAAGAAATGCTCGCCATCGCGCAGAAATTCGACACCACAGGAACAATCAATGAAATCAAGCCTCTCGGCCCGGGCTTCATAAACGACACATTCATAGTGAAGACTGAAGGAGAAGGTGACAGGAAATATATCCTTCAAAGGAAAAACCATCTCATCTTTCCTGACGTTCCGGGAATGATGAAAAACATAGAACTCGTGACCGGACATATCCGCAGGAAAGTCATTGCCGAAGGAGGCGACCCGCTCAGGGAAGTTCTGACAGTCACGGAAAGGAAACCCGGGACCATGACGGAAGACGAGAAGAAAGACCCGGCAGGACACCTCTATTTCAAGGATGCAAACGGGAACTTCTGGGCCATGTGCATATTCATTGAAGGCTCGGTAACATACGAAAAGGCCGATACGCCCGAACTCTGCTACAAGGGAGGGCAAGGCATAGGGAAATTCCAGGCCCGGCTGTCGGACTTCACCACACCTCTGAACGAGACCATAAAAGGATTCCACAACATCAGATGGAGGTTCACCCAGTGGGAGGAGACACTGAAGCGCGACGCGGCAGGCAGAGTCAAGGACCTTGCCGAAGAAATCAGCTGGATAGAAAGCAGAAAAGACGAAATGCTGGACTTCTGGAAGAAGGTGGAAGACGGGACCATACCTACGAGAGTCACCCACAACGACACGAAAATCAGCAACATACTCTTCGACCAGAAAGGCGATGTCCTCTGTGTCATCGATCTGGACACCTGCATGAGCAGCACTTCCCTGAACGATTTCGGGGACGCCATCAGATCATACACGAACACCGGAGCGGAGGATGACAAAAACCTGGACAATGTCAGCATGTCCCTCGAAATGTTCGACGCCTACACCCGTGGCTACATGTCCATGCGGAAAGGCAACCTGACTGCGGCTGAAATAGAGAATCTCGCCTTCTCAGCCAGATACATCACCTACGAACAGGTGCTCAGGTTCCTCATGGACTACATCGACGGCGACCGGTACTACAAGACTGCATATCCCGGACATAACCTTGTCAGGACACACGCGCAGTACAAGCTGCTCAGGAGTATCGAAGATCAATATGAGGCCATGAAGGCCACAGTCATGAAATATGCAGAATAAATCCCGCATCACAGTCAGGATAATCTTGATTCTGTACCTTCTGGGCTTATGCTTCTGCTGCTTCTGGGATTTCAGGGGCAGCGTTGACATGAGCAGGGATCTGTTCGGTCTGCCGGCGGACAAAGTGACACACTTCCTGATGTTCTTTCCGTTTCCGGTGATCACATACCTGTCATTCCCGAAATTCAGCGACACACCGCTCGGATTCCTCAGATTCAGCATCATTACCCTCATTGTGGGAATCGTCACAGGTGCGGCCACGGAGCTGGTCCAGGGATGGAGCGGATACAGGAGCTGCGACAAGATGGACCTTCTTGCCGACTGCTGCGGACTCGCCTCGTCCACACTGATGGTGCAGTTCCATGAGGCCTTCATCAGAAAAAGGAGAAAGACATCCAGATGACAAGACTCATTATCCTGATTGCAGCAGTGTTCTGTACTGCCGTTCCGGCATTCTCACGGGACAACAAGACATGCGAAGAATTCGTCCGGGTCTGCAAGGAGCTGGACTCCCTCCTGACGTTGAGAACCACAGTGGAAAGCGAACTGGAGCTCAATGCCGTAATGAAACGCGGCAACCAGCTGGACTTCTACTTCACCAGTTCCCTTAGCGATCTCCCATGGTCGGGAAATGATGCCGCATGGTTCCGCCGCGAACTGGAGAAAAGGCTGCCGGACCAATACAGGCGCTACAGGATAGGAAGGATCAGCAGCAGAGGCGAGAAAATCGAAGACCTTGTCACAGGCAGCCTCGTATATGACGGAAAGCCCTGGAACTCCGGCTACAGGATGAAGAATCCCCCGGCACGGGAAAAGACTGTCGTGGAGAGGAATGACGGACTTCATTTCAGCAAAGGCCTGGAAGGAAGGCATATAGCCCTCTGGCAAAGTCACGGGCTCTATTATGAGCAAAGTCAGGGCAGATGGGAATGGCAGCGGCCATGCCTGTTCCAGACAGTGGAGGACCTCTTCACGCAAAGCTTCGTACTCCCCTTTCTGGTCCCTATGCTTGAAAATGCCGGTGCCTATGTCATGCTTCCACGGGAAAGGGACATACAGACCCATGAAATAATCATCGACAACGACCCCGGATTCAGGGAGATCGGCTCCGTCTCATGCAGCGACGCTGCGGCCGGCATACAGGAAAACCGTCTCAGACTTACCGGCAAATACATGGAGACCGGCAATTGGTCCGATGCCGGGACAGGCTTTGCCGATGCCAGAAAAGCATATACAGGCACTGAGAACCCGTTCACGATGGGAACCGCCCGCATGGCGGCATGTGTCCCTGAAGACGGAAAAGCAGAAGACGTTTCGGAAGCGGTATGGATACCTGAAATACCGGAGCGCGGCGAATATGCCGTCTACGTCTCATATACCACATTGCCGAACAGCACCGATGCCGCCCACTACACCGTACACCACCTCGGTGGAATCACGGAATTCCATGTCAACCAGCGGATGGGAGGAGGCACATGGATCTACCTCGGCACTTTTGAGTTTGCCGAAGGTGAGGAAGGCTACGTGACACTCGACAATACGGCAAGGGATTCCAGATCCGGCAGGAAAACGGCAGTCACCGCCGATGCAGTGAAGATCGGCGGCGGATACGGGAATATCGCCAGAAGCATCGAAGGCGACAGCACCTCCATCGCGGAAATATCCGGAATGCCGCGATTCACAGAAGGGGCAAGATACTGGCTCCAATGGGCCGGCATCGACTCCACCATATTCAGCCAGAATGAGCGGAAGGATGACTACAAGGATGATTTCATGTCCCGCGGAGACTGGGTGGCATATATGAGCGGCGGCTCCCGTGTAAACCCTGATGCGGAAGGCAAGTCCATTCCCTTCGATCTGGCCTTTGCCCTCCACTCCGATGCAGGCACCACCCCGAACGACTCCACAATCGGCACCCTTGCCATATACACCCTGAAATCGGAAGGACGGCGCAGACTCCCCTCGGGCGAGGACAGGAAGACAAGCCGGGAATTCGCCGCCATGGTCCAGAACCAGATAGTAAACGACATAAGGACGGACATCGACCCTGAATGGAACAGAAGGTACATCTGGGACAGAGGATACAGGGAATCACGCACCCCCACATGCCCTTCCATGCTCTGCGAACTGCTTTCGCACCAGAACTTCGCTGACATGAAACTCGGTCTGGACCCGGCATTCAAATTCACGGTATCCAGAGCCATATACAAAGGAATGCTCAAATACCTCAGCGGAAGATACGGAACGGCATACACGGTGCAGCCTTTGCCGGTGAACTCATTCGCCGTGGGATTTTCTGAAGGAAAGATAAGGCTCTCCTGGAAAGCTGAGGCAGACCCTGCGGAACCTACTGCAGTCCCGGAATCCTTCATCCTTTACACCAGGACAGACGACGGGGCGTTCGACGGAGGGAAAGTCATAAAGGCGGTAAAGGAGCAAGACGGGACTTTCTCATATTTGGCGGACTTCGAGCCGGGCCACATGTACAGTTTCAGAATAGAAGCCTGCAACTCGGGAGGCAAGAGTTTCCCGTCCGAGACATTGAGTGCCGGGATTCCTTCCATGGCAGAGGAGCGGGACTCCATGACCGACAGCTGCATCCTTGTAGTCAACAATTTCACGAGAATATCTGCCCCGGCGTGGTTCGATTACCCTGAATACGCAGGCTTCGACAGCAGACTCGACAGCGGGGTACCGTACATCCGTGAAACAGCGTTCACCGGGCTGATGTACCAGAACCGGAGAGGGCTTCCATGGCTCGACGATGACTGTCCGGGCTTCGGTGCATCATACAACGATTACGCAGGATCGGTCATAGCAGGCAACACATTCGACTACCCTGCCGTCCACGGGAAAGCCATAATGGAAGCCGGATACCCGTTCTGCTCGACCAGCGCAGACGCCTTCTGCAATGACACCTCCGCAGCCGGAGCATACTGGTGCATGGACCTCATCTGCGGCAAGCAGGTCACCGTAAAGGAAGGGAAACGTGCAAAGTTCACGGTGTTTCCTGAAAGGATGCAGGACGCCTTGACGGATTTCACCTCCGCAGGAGGACATGTCCTTGTCTCGGGAGCGAATATCGGAACCGACATTTGGGACAGGATATATCCCGTATCCATTGACAGCACTGCACGGGAAAAAGCCATCGACTTCGCCGAAGACATTCTCGGATTCTCATACAGGACAAACTTCGCAGGCCGGACAGGGGAAGTCTCGGTAATTCCCGCCATTACAGCCATGCCGATGCTCACCCCGGGAGAGAAGATGCAATTCAACAACAAACCGGACAGACATATCTACAGCGTCGAAGCCCCGGACGGCATAGCCCCGTCAGGACCTCAAGGGACCGCCTTCCTCAGATATGAAGACACCAGGATCCCGGCTGCGGTAAGTTCCGATTTCGGGACATACCGGACAGTATGCATCGGCTTTCCGCTGGAGATACTCCAGGAAAAGGACTCCATAGGGAAGCTCATCGGTGCCAGTATCGGTTTTTTCAGATCAAATACATGCAAATGACACTATTTTCACTGCTTGCCATCGTTGCCTCACTTCATTCCACCGACAGTGTGCGCATCTCCATACCCTGGCCGGAACTGCTTCCGGAAGACGCCATTCCGCAGGAAAACAGCTTCACTGTCGCCCTGACAGGAGACATAATGATGGGCACGACCTTCCCTGAGGAAAGGCTTCCGGCAGATGACGGTGAGCACCTGTTCAGGGACTGCCGCAAACTGCTGGCCGATGCCGACATTGCTGCAGGCAACCTTGAAGGAGTCCTCTGTGACGGAGGCGAAAGCACCAAGAAAGTCGTCGAAGGCAGAAGCTACGCCTTCCGGATGCCGTCGAGATACGTCAGATGGCTGTCGGAAGCCGGGTACGACTTCATGTCGCTTGCGAACAACCATGCCCGCGACTTCGGGGAAGACGGGCTGGAATCCACCATGTCGCTTCTGGACAGCGCCGGGATACAATACGCCGGCCTGCCGTCATGCAGATTTGCGGTAAAGGATGTCAGGGGCACAAGATTCGGATTCTGCGCCTTCGGACACAATTTCTACACCCTTGAACACACTGATACCGCATGCGTCAGGAAAATCGTCACTGAACTGCGGGACACCTGCGACATCCTGATAGTCTCCTTCCATGGCGGAGCCGAAGGCGCATCCATGTCGCACCTCCCCTGCGGGCCTGAAACTTATCTCGGAGAAGACAGGGGCAATCTCAGGGAACTCGCCCACCTGTGCGTTGACCTCGGGGCAGATATCGTATTCGGGCACGGACCGCACGTGACACGCGCAGTGGAACTGTACAAGGACAGGCTGATAGCCTACAGTCTCGGGAATTTCTGCACCCCGTTCGGAGTCAATGTCAGCGGAGTGAACGGCTATGCTCCCCTTCTTGAAGCGGTAATATCCCGTGACGGCAGATTCAGAACCGGGAAAATCCACTCCTTCATACAGACAAGCGGCACCGGTCCGCGCACCGACCCGTATAATACGGCAGCCCGGCACATCGGCACACTTTCCATAACCGACATACCGGGCTCACCGCTCGAAGTGCTTCCCGACGGAAGCTTATTCATTGCTGCGGACTGCAACGGAAACCCGTGAGTCGGCACAGCCATAGTAGAGGAACCATTTCCCCTCATGATATACAAGACCCTCGACAAAGACTGTCCCTGCCGGATACTGTCCGCTCTTCTCGAAAGAAGCCTCCGGCACGAAGAACGGCTCATCGAGACGCCCTATAAGCTTGGTCGGATCATTCCTGTCGAAAAGCATCTGTCCGGCGCAATAGGAATTCGCGGTATATCTCCTGTCCCGGCCGACGCCTCCGCTGTTCTTTCCATTGTACATAAGCAATATCCCCTTGTCCGTAACCACAGCAGGCGGCCCGCATTCCGGAAAATCGCTGTCGAAAAAGCCCTTGCGCGGAAGCGCCAGCTTCAGCAGTCCGCCTTTCTCATCCAGCATAGGGGTCCAGTCAACCAGATTCTCTGAAGTGGCCACATTCACAAAACGCTCCCCCCAGTACATCCAGTATTTCCCGTCTATCTTCGCTATGACCTGCCTGCCGTCCTTGATTTCCGTGATGATGGAAGCCGATTTGCAGAACATGTCGTAAAAACGGCCGTCATACGCCTCCTCGAAAGCAGGACCGTGCTTCTCCCACTTTTTCAGGTTTTTGGACGTAGCCACAGCCAGACGGGCGGTCTTTCTGTTCCACTGCGTGTAAAACATCACGTAAAGGCCGTCCTCAGTCACCGCGATACGCGGATCTTCGCATCCGCCCGGCCACTCGTGCTTCTTCTGGTCATCGTTGTCCGGGTAGAATACCGGTTTCCCCGACCTCTTGAAATGGATGCCGTCCCGGGATGACGCATACCCCAGACGGGAAGTGCGCTTGCCTATCCCTTCACCGTAATTATCCTCTGCCCTGTACAGCACGACGACACGGTCCTTGTACACGGTCGCACCTGGATTGAAAGTGTCGTTGCCTTCCCATGGCACCTTGATTCCCTGCACAGGACAGCGGAACCTTGTCGTACTGTCCGGAGAGATTATCGGATTCACACCTTCAGGGCGGTTGAAGCCCGTCCATGCCCAGTCAGGGAAACTGTCATTCAGGTCATTCCCCTCAAGAGCCCTGAGCCACTGCCGGCGTGTCCCCCCGTCAGAGGTGATTTTCTTTCCCGAAAGCCGGCTCCAAAGCTCCGCTGTTTCCTTGTCCAAAGGCTTGTCCAATGCTGCGTTCCAGTCAGGGAAATACCCTTTCAACGCCAGAATCTGCACCTGTTCGAAATCCGGGTCAGACGGTTTCAAATCCTTGAAGTATATCAATGTAGCCCCGTTTTCAAGCAAAATCCTCTGCATCTCGCCTACGGATATGCTTCTGACGTCGCAGCCCTCATTTATAGCCAATGAGGCAGCCACGCCTGCAGCCTCGCCGAGAGCCATCCAGCAAGGCTCCATCCTCATGGTCGAAAATCCCACGTGGCTTCCGGATACAGGCACCGGAAATAAAAGATTGTCCACCTTTTTCGGCACCATAACCCCGTAAGGCACAGTATATACGGCCGAAGGATAGCTGAAAAATCCATCCAGATGCACCCTTCCCTCCTCGCGCTTGCGCACGGCATGCGAATCGAGAGCATAATGGCTTGCGGTCACCGATTCGGCATTGACCGGAGGTCTCGATCCTTTGGAAACAGGCAGGACGTCATTTGCAGTAAAGAAATAAGTTCCCTCCAAGCGGCGACCCTCACGGACATACACCTGACGAGGGAAATTGCCGTTGTCGGTATACTCGTCGGCTGCCAGACCGTACTGCCGGCATGCTTCGCGGAACTGAGGCGGAAGTGCTTCGTCATTCTGCGCAAACCAGAAAAGACCGAGGGTATAATCCCTGAGCCTCTGTGCGAATTTGTCGCGCCACTCCCAGTCCGCTGTCGGCCACGGCCAGTTCTCCTCAGGCAGATCCGTGGATATAAGGGCAAGATGCTGATTGTTGGCATCAGTCTTTTCATTCGGCAGATTCACCATGTTCGTCACCTTCCACATTCCCCACGGGTCACCTGGAATCGCGGTACGGCCTCCTGCAAGAAGCCTCTGACGGTTAGCCTCCATCTGCTCCGGAGTGACTTTTTTGAAACGTATGTCCGCATTCCTTCCGGTATAGACATCCTCTATGAGGGAAACATACTCTTCCCGATTGTAGTTTTCAGGTTTCGGGACAGGCACATAATTATCCTTGTCGGTCGTCAGGCACACCCTGTAATTGTAAGCCTGGATGGCATCGTCCCCTTCATAGGTGGAGCCTTCTTCGTCCGGGCCGTGCTTCCACCAGCGGTACACCTTTCCCGCACATGGCTCTGAGAATTCGGAAGCGGACTCCCTGCCCAGACGGAAAGGCACGCCGGCGGCTGCACCGAGATCACCTTCATAAGTGGCATCGATGAAAATGCGTCCGGTATACGTCTCCATATCCCCGTCAAGACGGTCGAGAATCCTTATGGAGACTATGCGCCCGTCCTTCATTTCCAGATTTTCAGCCGAAGAGTCGAACTGGCGCATGGTCCTGACTTCGATCCGGCCCGGACCGGCCTCTGAAATCATTTTCCAGAAATTCTCCTCGGCCACGCCCGGCTCGAAATGATAGCCGTCGCTGCATTTCTTCACCTGCTCGGAATCCTGTCCGTACTCTGACACATAATGCTGTCTGTTCAGCTCTATGAACCGGCCGAAAAGGCCGGTAGTGGCACCTCTGGTGCCGATGTCCGTTGCACCGAGACCATTGGACGGAAGTCCGCCTATATGTCCCGACCTTTCCAGCAGGATGCAGTCCTTCCCTTCCCTGGCAGCGGAAACGGCTGCCATGATACCTCCTGGAGTACCGCCGACTATGACTACGTCATAATCCGGATTTCCGGCACTCTGCACCTCTGCCCCTGTGGCACTCATATGCGGAACGGCCGAAAGGAAAAAGGCCGCTGCCAGAAACGTGATATTCTTTTTCATGGTCTTGTGTTTCGTATGGTCATTCGGCCTGTGACGAAGATTTTACTGTAATCTCGACAGGATCGGCATTGAATCCCTTGACTACCAGCCTGCACGGACCGGCAGGCATGTCTTTTTTCGCAGTTTCCACTGTGATGGTCCTGGTCTCCCCAGGGAGCATGCTGAAGAAGTTGTCCGTATAGTATGACGGTCTTATCGGCTTGCCTTCGGAATCCAGCCACTGTATCTGGGTAAAGAAGGATATCGCCTTCCTGCTGTTCTTGAGGGTAAGGTCCAGCCAAACTGTTTTCTCATCCTCACGCAGCGCGACATTGTCCATCACTACACGTGTCCTGTCCAGATCGGAAATGGTCTCGAAGCCGGAAGTCGCAGGTCCGGTCAAGGTCTTCTTCCCTTCATACACATCATCCGACCTCCAGTAGAAATTGCTGCCGACCTGCTTTCCGTTCCCGTCGAAAAGCCTGAGCCTGATGAAATGCACAGGGGAAATGTCCTCAGGGAAATCTATGGTGAACACATCATTCACCACACCGTCCTCAGGAATATCCACCTCGGCCGACTTGCTCCACACCTTCCTGGAATCTATGTTCCAGACCTCTGCCTCCACCTTGAAGCCTTCGAAGCTCCTGTAATAGTCATTCACTACCGATACCGTATTCTTCAGATAATCGAACTGAGGATGGAGCGGCTCGCATGCATTGGCTGCGGCATAAAGGGCAGCCGTAGGTTCGAGCGACCAGTCCCACATACGGCCGCAGACCTGGCGGACAGCTGAATTGTGATACCAGTAAAGGAAGCCGGAAGCCCAGCGGTCACCATAGCCGAACTTGTTGTAGTTCCACACTTCCCATATGCTCTTGTAGTTCATCGCCCCGACGAACTGCCCCTTCATGGCGAATTCATCGATGCTTTCCGATTCACCGTACATGTTCACTAAATCCACATACAGTGTGGACATCTGGTGGAAACCGTTGCCGTCGCTGTAGTCCCATACTTCCTTGTTCACCGGCCACAAGTCCTCCTCAGGCATCATCTCCCTGAGACATTCCACGGTAGGGATGCAAGGAGCACCGTACTCAGGGTTGAATCCGTCCACCCTGCTGCCCCTGTCGGAAGCCGTATTCTCGTAGTGACGCATCGGATTGACCGTCTTGTAAGGGCTTCCGTCATGCACTCCGGCACATTCCGACTGCATCTGATAACCTCTCGTGCCGTCCAGTTCCATGATCAGATCCTTGATTCCGTCCATCTCGGTGGACTCGTTCGAGCATACGTAATAGGCAAGAGACGGATGGTTGCGGATACGCTTCACCGTAGACTCCACGTTCTGCAGATAAAGGCCCTTGTCTACAGGATGCTTCGTGTCGCCTGTCATCCAGAATTCGGTCCATACCATGATACCGAGAGAGTCGCACAGGTCATAGAACCTGTCGGACTCGGTTATTCCACCGCCCCACTGACGTATAAGGTTCACTCCTGACTGGGCCGTGTACCTCAGCTCGGCATATGTACGCTCGTCAGAGTTCCTGAGCATGTTCTCCGGAAGCCAGTTCGTACCTTTTATGAAGATAGGCTTCCCGTTCACATAGAACCTGCGGGACTTGTCCGGGGTGTCGGTGTCTGACGTGATCTCCCTGATACCGAATCTTACCGTAATGGAATCCAGGACGGCACCGTTCTGCTCTGCTTTCAGGACCGCTGTGTACATCTCCGCCTTGCCCTTGTTCACCGGCCACCACAGACGCGGATTCTCTATCACCAGCTGAGGGAATTCCTCCGGTGTGAACTCCACCGTCCCTGTCATTCCGCGCAGCACTGTGATATCCTTCGAGAATGTTATGCCTTCTCCGAGGATCTCTCCCGTCACCTTCACCTTCTGTGTCCCGAATCCGGGGTTGCGGACCTCTACGCTGACAGTCTGTGCAGAACTGTCATAGCTGTCATTCAGGTCGCTCTTCACGAAAGGATGGTTCAGCATCACCTTGCCGCTCCTGAAGAACCTGATATCCCTCCATATACCGGTATTGCGGTCGCGTATCCCGTCCAGGAAAGTGAAATCCCAGCCGACAGTCATCAGCATGGAGACATTCTTCCCTATCTCGCCGTTTCCGCCGTTCCTGAACTCGCCTGCCGCTCCCCACGACTTGGAATTGCCTTTACGAGGGCCTCCCGGTTCATCGATAGGATAGACCTTCACCGCCAGGACATTCTGCCCGTCGCGGCTCACATAGTCGGTCACATCCACGAACTGCTGGTTGAACATTCCGGAGACAAAGCACACCATCTTGCCGTTGAGCCAGAATTCCGCCCTGTAGTTCACCCCGTCCACCTGCATCCATATCCTTTCATCCTTGCCTGCGGTCACAGGTGCGAACTCCGTCCTGAACCAGTAGGTATAGAAATCCCGGCCGACGATGCTGATATCAGGGATCTTGCCTGAAGTCAGCTTGTTGTTCAGGCCGAAATACGGCTCAGGATAAACCCCGTTGTAGACCAATGAATTCAGGACTGTTCCGGGGACGATGGCCGGCATCCAGTCCTGCAGGTCATATCCGGCCTTGGACAGATCCTCGGCCCTTGCCTGCACATCTGACGCCTTTTTCATCACCCAATGGCTGTCGCCTCCATGTCCGTCTTCGGACTGGAGAGAGAAAAGATATTCCCTGCCGTCTGCCGAAGGCACGGAAACCGAGGCTTCCGCCCCGAATGAGAACATGGCAGCCAGTGCCGCCAGCGATACCGCGATCGCGGTCTTGAATGGATTTTTCATCATATATCTGAATTATCGTTATTGTTTTCCTGGCTCTGTCCTTCGCGGAGGTTGCGCACAAACTCCTTTGGCAGTACGCCGAACTGCTTGTGGAAACATTTCGTGAAATACGTCGGGGAATTGAACCCTACCATGTAGCTGACTTCCGTTATCGTGTATTTGTCCTCGGTCAATATCTTGGCCGCCTGTTTCAGACGTTCCACCCTCAGATAATCCATCGGGCTGATGTTCAGCACACCGTTTATCTTCCGGTACAGGTTTGAACGGCTTATGCGCATCTGGGTGGCCAGCTCGTCAAGAGTGAGTTCGGAATTGCTGATATTCTCCTGCACGACAGCCTGCAGGGTATTTATGAATTCGGTATCCCCTGAAGCCATCTTGCCCGTATCCATCGGTGAAAGCGGATTCTTCAGGAACGCCTCACGCAGAGCCTGCCTGCTCTTTATCTGGTTCGTGATGACAGCCATCAGATATGACTTCGAGAAAGGCTTCTCTATATACATGTCGGCCCCCACGTTCATCCCCGTGATTTTGGACTCGAGGCTCGTCTTCGCGGTCAGGAGGATGAACGGTATATGGCTGTAGCGGGCATCTGTCTTGATCCGCCTGCACAGCTCTATGCCGTCTATCTCAGGCATCATGATATCGCTCACCACAAGGGTGACAAAATGATCCTCCAGCACGTCGAGTGCCTCTTTCCCGTTATGGGCAGTCAATACCGACCACTTCCCGGCGAGCTGCTCACGTATGAATTCGCACATTTCAGGATCATCCTCCACCACCAATATGATCTCGCCCGTGGCATCCATTGCAAAATCCTTCTCCGACAGGCCGTCATCGGAATCGGGACCGGCTCCGGCAGCCTTCGCGTCTTCGGCATCGCCGGACGGAGACTCGCAAAGCGGAAGCTCCAGTATGAATTCATTTGCACCGGTATCCGGAGAAAGCGTGAGAGTGCCTTTCTGCAGCTCCGCAAGCGACCTGGCAAGATAAAGCCCTATTCCGGTACCCGTCTTTTCACTTGCCGTAGTCCCCCTGAAAAACGGAGCGAAAATGGCATCGCGCTTGTCTGCCGATATGATTTCACCATCATTGCTGACAGACAGCCGGACATTGCCGCCCTCACGGGAAAGCACTATCCTGATGACCTTGTCCGAATACTTCATGGCATTTGTCAGCATATTGCTGATTATCTTCGTGAATGCCTCCGCATCCACCATCGCATACAGGTTCCTGTCCCGTATCTCCATGGTGCAGTCCTTATGCTGCTGCGCGATGGATATCTCGAATCTCGAATAGACATCTTCGAGGATTACGGACACATTCTGTCTGGAAAGGTCCAGAGACAGTTTCTGCTTCTCTATCTTCTGGAAATCCAGAAGCTGGTTCACCAGAACCAGAAGCCTGTCGGTGTTCCTGCTCATTATCCGCAGGTCCTTCGCTATCTTCGGATCGAGGCTGTCCCTTGTCAGGATATTGTCTAAAGGCCCTTTGATCAGAGTCAGAGGCGTCCGTATCTCATGCGTGATGCTTGTGAAGAACGCTATCTGGGAATCATACACCTCTTTCTCCTTCATCCTGTTATAAGACGCGATATACTTCTTCCGCCTCAGCATCGACTGCCTGTGATATATGCCCAAGCCTGCAAGCACTGCGGCAAGGAATACCGACACATACGCCAGATAAGCCACGGCAGACCTGTACCACGGCGGGCGGACCCTTATCTCCAGAGTCTTCACCGGAGTATCCGTGTATCCCGACCTTACCATCAGAGTATAATTGCCGGGGGCAATCTTGGAATAAGTGATCTGGCTGCCTTTGTACATCCTCCATCTGCCGTCCACACCTTCCAGTTTGAACATCAGCTGCGGATGCGTCCTGTAGTCGAGCGCAGCCATCTCCACCGAAAACCCGTTCTGGTCATAATCCAGCTCTATCCTGTCGGTATATGAGATGTCCCTGCCGAGCGGTGACCCCTTTCCTCCCACCTGGATTTCACTGTCCAGAAGAGAGAAACCGGTAAAATACACCGGCGGGACATTCACCCCTGTCTCGCTTGCCAGCTGCTCCGGACTGAAGGACACAAGACCTTCTATGCAGCCGAAGAATATCCTGCCGCCGGCATCCTTGAATCCCGAACCGTAGTTGAACTGGTCGCAAAGCAGCCCGTCACCCGTAGTGTATATCCTTGTCATCTTCCCCTGCTGCGGATTGAAGCGCACAAGTCCCTTGCTGGTGGATATCCAGAATATCCCGCTGTCGTCCTCCACTATCCTGTAGACCACATCGCTCGGCATACCGTCTGCAGTGGACCATGACCTGACATTCCCTTTCTCCGCATCGAAACTGCAGAATCCCCCGCCCTCTGTGGTTATCCATATATGGCCGGAACTGTCCTCGAATATGCTGAGCACATGGTTTATCGGTATTGACGCCGCATCGGACGGGTTATGGAGGAACTGCCGCCACTCCCCGTCGCCTGTCCTGAGGAAAAGCCCGTTCGACAGAGTCCCGACCCACAGGTTTCCTTCGGAATCAGACAATATGTCGTTCACCATCATCCCGCCGTTTATCTGCGGTACAAAACCGAAATCATCGGTCTCCCTGTTGTAGAACTGGAGCCCGTGCATCGTACCTATGTATATACGGCCGTCGGCAGCCTTCTCCAGGGCAAAGACATTGTTGCTGAAAAGTCTCGGGCCGGGCTCCTGGACGAATCCATACTTCCTCACCTCCCCGGTCTTCGTGTCTATCACCCTGATACCGTTCGAGAAGGTGCTGACCCAAAGATCGTCACCGTCGAGAAGCAGCGACTGGATATTGCTGAAATCCCTGCTCGGGGCGAACCGGCGGAATCTCTCAGTCCGGAGGTCGAAATGATACAGGCCCGCATCTTCCGTACCTACCCACAGACCGTACCTGCCGTCGGAGCAGATTTTCCCTACCCTGAGACCGCCGAGCGTACCCGGACTTCCGGTGGAATAATATTTCCTGAAATCCGGAATCCTCTCCGGAAGATAATTCACACCCCCGAAGAAAGTCCCGAGCCAGATGCCCCCGTCCCTGTCCTTGCATATCGAATGGATGGAATTGTCGGACAGAGAATACTGGTCGTACGGGGAATGTACCAGATGCTGGTATTTTCTGGTTCTCGTATTGAAAATGTACAGTCCGGCCTCTGTCCCTATCCAGAGTTCCTCCTGCGAATATCTCAATATCTCCCTGACATACAGCTGTCCCGGCCCGAGCCAGATCTTCCCGAGCCTCCCGGTGATGCTGTCGAGCTCCATCGTCCCTCCTCTCTCCAGACCGATATAAATCTTTCCGTAGCCGTTCACATATATGCAGGTTATCACATCCTCCGGCATCACCTTCCCGCCGTTATCCAGCAGATACGGCGACACACTCGCGAAATCGTCTTCTGTATAATAAAGGCCGTCCGCCGCCCAGGAGAACCATATAGTTCCCGTATTATTATCCACTGTCAATGTATTCACAGGCTTCTTCGAATGATACCGGCACACAGTCTCTCCGGTAGCCGGATCGTGGCAATAGATTCCATACGCCTCCACCGAAATCCATATCCTGCCGGAGCCGTCCCTGACAAGGCCGAGTACGGGACTATGGACCGCACCCCCCCCCGTATCGGAAACAGGCACCTCCGAGAAGCTGTCTGTCATTGTATTGTATACATAAAGCCCTGAATTGGTGCCGACCCATATATTGTTTGAGGCATCCTCCACAAGACACCTTATATAATTGTTCGCAAGTCCGGAATTCTTGTAAGGCAGATGACGGAATATCTTGAAATGGCTGCCGTCATATCTGTTCAGTCCGTCCTTCGTCCCGAACCACATGAAACCGCGGCTGTCCTGGATGATCGCATTGACCGTATTCTGCGACAGGCCATCCTTTATGTCTATCCTGTCGAAGTATAAAGTCTGGGCTTTCAACCCGGCGATTGCCACCGACAGGAAAAAGAATATTGACAAGGATTTTCTCATGATGAATCTATGTGGTTGCGACGACAAAGATATACATATTTTGATGCAGTCGGCAGAAAAATGACGTTTTAGGGTCACTTTGGGAAAATTTTACCATTTTTTGGGAAAATCGTTCGGGTCGAATTATTATTTTCTATGTTCTTTTGTAACCGTAAAAACCACTGAAGGTGACACTATGAAAATTTTTACGGTTATAATCTCCATTCTTTTCATCGCGGCTTCTGCCGGAGCACAGGAAATCTCGGGAACAATCTCCCTGAAAACTCCCGGAAACCCGGCCACCGTTTTCAGTCTGGATGCCGGACAGGACGGCACCCTTTCCGCCGGCACCGACCTGCCACTTTCCATAAGAAGGGATATCCGCCATGAAGACGGGGTCACCACAGTGGAGTTTGCAATCACGGCCTCTGACCTTATATATTATAATATAGGGTCGACCCTCGATACGGGCTTCGATTACGGGGACTGTCTCTTCTATATGCCGGGCTTCTGGTACAGGGACAATATGAGATCCCCGAAATCCGCCCCTTCATTCCGCACATCCGACAACTGGACAGTGCGTGAAGACAGGCTCAGCACCCCTCTTACAGGAATATACAACACCCGCACGGGCGAATACAGCACAGTGCTCAGGATAGAAGACGGCGGATGCGATGCCCAGCCGTGCCATACTGCCGGAGAAGTGATCCTTTCCGATGACACGAGCATAGGCTACACAGGTTTCCGCAAGAACGGCGGGAAAGCCGGCATAGTGTTCGGATATCCATACATCGAAGAACCTGTATCCTATATAAGGAAACTCACGCTTGCCCCTTCCATCCATACTTTCACAAGACTGGATCCGGGCCAGACCAGAAAGATAACCTGGGAAATCAGGACAGGCAAGGCTGACTCATGGTCGGACTTCGTGGCCGATGTCTGGGAATACTCTTTCGACAGGCTCAGCCCTGCACCGGTGGAGCCGAAGCACGACACTGAAGAAGCCAAGGCTCTCCTTTCGGAATACTTCGTACAGAGCTATGTGGATGAATATCCCCTTAAATATTATTCAGGAGTAGGACTCCGCACTGCAGACTGCGAACCTAACGGCACGGCTGAAGTCGGTTTCATAGGCAGAGTGCTGCTGAACGCCTTCAACGCCCTTGAATACGGAGAGACACATTCGAGGGAAGATCTGGTAGCAGATGCCGGAGCCGTATTCTCCAGCTACCTTGAGCACGGCTTTACGGAAGGCGGGCTTTTCCGCGAGAACGTGGATTTCCGCAGGGACCCGGCAGGCTATGAAGACGGCATATACAGCATCCGCCGCCAGTCCGAAGGAGTATGCGCCATCCTCACATGGCTCGACTACGAAAAAGGCCGCGGCAGGAAGCACCCTGAATGGGAGGAAAGGATAAGGACAGTCCTCGACCGCTTCCTCGGCCTGCAGAACGCCAACGGCAGCTTCCCCCGCAAATTCGGTGATGACTCCGGCATAAAGGATGCATCCGGCGGAAGCACCTCCTCGGCAGTCCTTCCGCTTGCCATGGGTTACAGATATTTCAAGGACAAGTCATATCTCGCATCGGCAGAAGCAGCCGCAGCATATCTTGAGAAAGAACTCATCTCCAAGGCGGATTACTTCTCCTCCACGCTC
This sequence comes from uncultured Bacteroidales bacterium, assembly GCA_944326385.1. Taxonomy (GTDB): domain Bacteria; phylum Bacteroidota; class Bacteroidia; order Bacteroidales; family UBA932; genus Cryptobacteroides. Next base: position 53,890 of record CALVDT010000005.1, read on the forward strand.
GACGCGAACTGCGAAGACAAGGAGGCGTCCCTGTATGCATCCACAGCCATGTACTACATGACCCTCGTGGAGAAAGACAGGAAGATGAAAGCCCGCTACGCCGACCTCTGCCTCGAATCGGCCTGTTTCGCCCTCTCATGGTACTACCTCTGGGACGTACCGTTCGCACAGGGCCAGATGCTCGGGGATGTGGACTTCCTTTCCCGAGGCTGGGGGAACGTGTCCGTGGAGAACAACCATATCGATGTCTTCATCTTCGAATTCGCCGATGTGCTCGACTATCTTGCGGAGACTTTCGGTGAGCCGCGCTTCTCCGCCTTCACAAAAGTAATCCGCACCTCCATGCTCCAGCTTCTGCCGGAAAAAGGTTCCATGTACGACATCGCGAAGGAAGGATACTGTCCTGAAGTCGTACAGCACACCGCCTGGGACTACGGGAAGAACGGGAAAGGTTTCTATAACGACATATTCGCACCTGGTTGGACAGTAGCGTCGCTCTGGCAGATGCTCTCACCTGGGCGGGCAGAAAATTATTTCAAAAACTAAGGATATCATGAGAAAGTTTTACGACACCCTGCTTCTTGCAGTATCCGTAATCGCTGTCGGCTGCAGCTGCAGCAAAGCCGCAGAAGGCGGTGAAGACGGACTCAGCATCAAAGCCGACATCACGGAGAAATTCGTGACCAACGACGAAGGCTCGTTTGAAGTGCATATCACATCGAACACCTCGTGGACAGCTGTTCCTCAGGCCGACTGGCTTTCGGCTTCACCGGTCATAGGTGAAGGGAACAAGACAGTCACCATAAGCTATGAAAGCAACTATACCGAGGGAAGCGCGACCTCCGGCCCTGACCGCGAAGGAGCGGTCATGTTCAAGGCTGAAGGGGCGGATCCTCTGAAGATAATCGTAAAACAGACCCGTACTTTCAAGAACCCTATCTTCCAGCCGCTTCCTGACCCGTATTCATGGAGGCAGGACACCGGCAGCGAAGTGACATACTATCTCTGCAAAGCCAGCGGGAACAGTGTAAATCTCGGAAAGTCGAACAAGATGACCGAACCCGGCGGCACAAAAGGCGTATGGAGCCTTCCGACGACTGCCGGAGCCTGGAACAGCGCGAACCTCTGGGCACCGGAACTCCACTACATAGACAATGCATGGTATGTCTACTACGCAGCCGGATGGAAAAGCAGTGAATCAAAAAAAGACCCGTATTTCGGCAGCGACTACGGCAGCCAGAGGACAGGGGTCATCCGCTGCAAGACTTCCGATCCTACTACCGGGACATGGGAAGACATGGGTCAGATATTCACGAGCGGTGAGGACAATCTGGAAAAATACCTGGCATCCGGCAAAGTGGATACCAAGGAAAACGACTACGCCATAGACATGACGGTCTTCAAACTGGACGGACAGCTCTATGCCGTATGGTCCGGCCAGCCTAACCAGAAAGACGGCAGCCAGAGACTGTATATCGCCAAGATGGAGAACCCTTGGACCATCAAGAGTGCCCGTGTCGAGATATCCAGGGCAGAGCTGCCATACGAAAAAGTGAACAGCACCATAAACGAAGGTCCTGCCATGCTTTTCAACCCTGACAAGACAAAACTCTTCTGCGTCTATTCCTGCAACGGTTCATGGACTCCGGAATACAAGCTCGGATGGCTGGAGCTCGACCTTACGGATCCTGCCAAGAGCGACCCTCTGAACCCTGAAAACTGGAAAAAAAGCACCAGCTACGTATTCTGGAGGAATGACAACAGTCCTTCAGAGAATGATCATCCGGACAAGACCAACAGCGGGCTGCAGAAAGAGGAATACATGCACATCGGAGGTGTGAACGGCCTCGGCCACAACACCTTCCTCAAGTCCCCGGACGGCACTGAAGACTGGATAATGTACCACGTCAAGAGGTTCAAGGAAAACGGATGGAGCTACCGCGACTGCTTCATCCAGAAATTCACCTGGGACGAGAACGGGCGTCCGGTATTCGGAACGCCTGTCGGCTGGCAGGAAGAACTTCCTGTCCCTTCCGGAGAACCGCTTTAGAAACCATAAACACACATAATGATAATGAAAAGAACAGCACTCGTTTTTGCAGCCCTCATCGCTTCCACGGCGATGTTCGCCCAGAAAAGTTGGGATCTGAAGAATTTCCCTGAAGGCAGCGAGCCTGAAGTGATCGGAAAGAAGCTCGTAGAGCACTACCTCGACACCCCGCACTCGCATTGGGGAGACATAAACTCGAAATACAAGGTGACCCTCATCACCTACCCTGACGTATGCGCATGGCTCGGCTCCCTCTGGTTTGCACAGACCACAGGGGACGAAGCGCTCTACGATGCTCTTGTGGAAAGGTTCGAACCTCTCTTCGGAGAGCAGAAGCACCTCCAGCCGGCCATGTTCCCGAAGGAACACAATGTAGTGGATTTCTACGTCTTCGGTGCAGTCCCTCTCGAGATCTACAAGAGAGAGCAGGAGCAGAGATACCTCGACCTCGGTCTCAAATATGCCGACGGGCAGTGGGTGATGCCGCCTGCACCTACCGAGGAGCAGCGCGGATGGCAGGAGAAAGGCTACTCATGGCAGACAAGACTCTGGGTAGACGACATGTTCATGATAACAGAACTCCAGGCCGAAGCATACGAAGTGACCGGCGACCGCAAATACATCGATCGCGCGGCTGAAGAGATGTGCCTCTATCTGGACAAGATACAGAGACCTAACGGCCTGTTCTACCATCACACGGGCACTCCGTACTTCTGGGGCCGCGGTGACGGCTGGATGGCTGTCGGCATGGCCGAGATGCTCAGGCTCATGCCTAAGGACAGCGAATACCGTCCTCGCATAGAAGAGGCATACAAGCTCATGATGTCCACCCTTCTCCGCTACCAGGACTATGACGGTATGTGGCATCAGATCATAGACAACCCTGACACCTGGAAGGAGACTTCCTGCACCGCCATGTTCACCTATGCATTCATCGTAGGTGTGAAGAACGGCTGGCTGGACAAGAAGACATACGGTGAAGCTGCCCGCAAAGGCTACCTCCGCCTCCTCTCCTATCTCGACGAGAACTACGACCTGAGGAACGTCTGCGAAGGAACGGCTGCCAGGAACAGTCTCTCCTGGTATCAGAACCGCCGTCGGCTTACCGGTGACCTCCACGGACAGGCCGCACTGATATGGTGCTGCCAGGCTCTGGTCGGAGATGTGAAACCATACAAGGTAAAATAAAATCCTCAGGAATGGCCAGATATATGAACATATTGTCAATTCTGTTGATAAACGGACTTCTCCTTGGCGGCTGCACCGCCAAGGAAGCTCCGGATACAGGCGGCAGCGGAAAGGATGAAAAGCCTCAGACAGGAACCGAAGCTCCGGATTTCGACATGCTCCTGAATTTCGAAGGGAAAGCAGAACCGATATCCTGCGGAAGGAATATAGTGAAGCGTTTCATCGAAGTGCCGAACTCCAACTGGGGACGCACAGACAAGTCTCCGAGCAGTCTGGTCACCTATCCGGACGTATGCGAATGGCTTGGGGCCTTCTGGTTCCTCGAAGCAGCCGTCGACAACGCCATCCTTACAGGTGACGAGACCGCCCGCCGGGAAGCCATCTCCCTTATGCAGGGAATCGTGGACAGATACGACGATGTCATCACCGGGAAGACCACCTTCGGAAGCGGCACACCGCTCTACACGGGACTTCTCTGGAGGAACGAGCACAACCGGGTGGACTATTACATCTGGGGTGCCATTTCCCTGCATATCGCCTCCATCATGGAGAATCCGAAATACAACGAGGTGGACTTTCCGCAGACACGTGCGGAATATCTCGAATTCGGACTCCAGTATGCCGACAACCAGTTTCATCCATACACCATGGAGGAATTCCAGACCAGATTCAGCAACGCCGCCGACTATGACCTCGGACGCGTCGACCCAAGCAAGAATTACAAGCTCGACGCCTCCACCTACAGCGGCTGGAAGAAATACCTGGACCAGGGCTGCTCATGGCAGACACGCCTCTGGCTGGATGACATGTTCATGATCACGGCCCTCCAGGTACAGGCTTACTATGCCACCAAAGATGATCCTGCCTGCAGCACCGACCCGTGGTGGCCGTCCAAGACGAACAGCCAGAACCGCTACCTCGACCGTGCGGTCCGCGAAATGGTGCTCTACGCAAACGAGCTCCAGGGCTCGCAGGGTCTGTACTGGCACGCCACGAATGCAAAGCAGTTCTGGGCCAGAGGCAACGGATGGATGGCAGTAGGCATGCCTCTCATGCTCGAGATCATCGAGGACATTCCCGACTACGCTGCCGAAGCGGCACTCCTGAGGGAAGAATACAATGACATGATGACAGGCCTGTACATTTACCAGAAGAAAGATGAGGCAGGACTCTGGGCTCAACTCATAGACCACACCGACATGTGGACGGAGACCTCCGGCTCAGGCATGTTCACCTTCGCCTTCATCACCGGAGTGCGGAACGGATGGCTTGACCCGGAGATATACGGAGAGGCTGCCGCAAAGGCATGGAAAGGACTCGTCTCCTACCTTGACGACAACTACGACCTTAGGGAAGTATGCGCCGGTACGGCAGCAGGCTCCAGCGTATCCCACTACGAGAACGCGAAGCGCACCACCGGAGACACTCACGGCCAGGCCGCCATGCTCTGGTGCACATATGCACTCACCCTGCTTGAAAATGCCGTGGAATCCGGACTGTGATTCCACCCATTATTTATAATCAGTAACTCTAAACTACCAGTCTAATGAAAGGATTGTACAGATTTTTGATGCTCATTGCACTGTTTGTATCGGCAGGTATAAGCAGCGTATATGCGCAGGATGACGGTAAACGGCGAATCACCGGTACCGTCACAGACGAGAATGGTCAGCCCTTGCCTGGAGCCTACGTCTACATCAAAGGCACCGAGGTAGGAACCACCACAAATCTGGACGGTATGTATGTCATCGACATCAACCCGAGAGATGAACTCACCTTCAGTTTCATCAGCTACCTTGAGCAGACCATCAGGCCTACAAGTTCGAGCAACACCCTGAATGTTACTCTCCAGCCTGACAGCAACGCTCTTGAAGAGGCTATCGCCGTGGCCTACGGTGCACAGAAGAGACAGGCTATCGTCAGCTCCCTGTCCACCATCACGACAGATGACCTGAAAGTGACATCCACGAACATCACGTCCAGCATTCAGGGACAGCTCCCGGGCCTTATCTCCGTGCAGAGGAACGCTGAGCCTGGCCGCGACGATGCAGAGTTCTGGATACGTGGTGTAAGCTCCTTCAAGGGAGGCACATCGCCACTGGTCCTGGTCGACGGTGTGGAACGTTCCATCACTGACCTCGATGCGGACGAGATCGAAAGCTTCAGCCTGCTGAAGGACGCCGCCGCCACCGCCATGTACGGTGCTGAAGGTGCAAACGGTGTCATCCTCGTCACCACCAAGCGCGGTCACATCGGCAAGCAGCAGATCTCACTCAGAGTAGAGCAGAACCTTTCCGTACCTTACAGGATACCTGAATTCGTGGACTCATGGGACTACATGAGACTTGCGAACGAAGCCCTCATGAATGACGGTATGGACCCTCTGTACGGCGATGAGCTCATCGACCTGTACGAGAGCGGTGTCGACCCTGACCTCTACCCTAACGCACAGTGGACAGACCTCATAGCAAGGACTATCCATGGCCAGAGGTACACTGCCAGCTTCCGCGGCGGTACAGAGAATGCGAAGTACTTCGTGACCGGAGGTTACCAGCAGAAGGACGGTGTGTTCAAGAAGAACCCCGAGTCTTTGTACAACAGTAACTTCTCCTACGACCGCTTCAACCTCCGAAGCAACATCGACCTCCGTGTGAGCAAGACCACACAGCTGAGTGTAGACCTCTCGGCACAGTACACTGCCAGAAGGACTGCGAACCGCTCTCCTGACGATGTATTCGTGTTCATGCTCCACACCCCGCCTCACCTCTTCCCTATGGTCTACAGTGACGGTACTGTCTCCACATACCCGGGCGGTGAGACCGATGCGAACAACCGTAACCCATACTACATGCTCTATCAGCAGGGTTACAGAAGGGAGTTCCAGACCAACATCCAGTCCAAGGTGAACCTCAGGCAGGACCTTCACTTCATCACGGAAGGCCTCTCAGCCAGGGGTGCCGTCAGCTTCGACCTTGAGAATACCCTGTCCAAACTGAGAAACTACGGACCGTCAAAGTTCCATGCATCAGGCCGTGACCCTCAGACCGGAGAACTCATCTTCAACCAGATAATCGAAGGCTCACCGGATGTTAAACAGGTGGAGATCACGGGCAACACCTACGACCGCCAGATCTACATCGAGGCTGCCCTCGAATATAACAACACATTCGCAGGCAAGCACGCTGTAGGCGGAATGCTCCTCTACAACCAGAAAGAGCGCCAGAAAAACGGTGAACCCCTCGTCTACAGGACACAGGGTCTGGTAGGACGTGTAACCTACGGATATGACAACCGTTACTTCATAGAGGCCAACTTCGGTTACACAGGTTCCGAGACCTTCGCCAAGAAGAACCGTTTCGGTTTCTTCCCTGCAGTCGGAGCCAGCTACATGATATCCAACGAAAGCTGGTATCCTGCAGGCCTGAAGGACGTACTCAGCTCTGCCAAGATCAGGGCATCTTTCGGACGTACCGGTAACGACGACACCGGAGGAAGCCGCTTCCTCTACCGCGCCACCTTCTCCGAGAGGGGACATACCTTCAATCAGGGTATCAACGAGGGAGGCGGAACGAACGGTGTCGGCGGTGCAGGTATCTATGACCTCCAGTTCGAGAACCTGACTCTCGGATGGGAAATCGAGGACAAGACCAATGTCGGTGTCGACCTCTCCTTCTTCAACAGGGCCATCCAGATCCAGGCCGACTACTTCTACAACATCCGTTCGGCCATCCTCCTCCAGAGGAACACTGTTCCGAGCTATGCCGGTTTCCACGAGAATCCTTGGCAGAACTACGGCAGGGTGCGCAACCAGGGTGTGGATGCCAGCATCGACATGATGAAGACCTTCGGGAACTGGAAAGTCAGCGCCCGCGGTACATTCACCTTCGCAAGGAACAAGGTCCTCGAAATCGACGAACTTACCCCTTCGGAGGAATACCAGAGGGTGACAGGTACCAGGATCAACGAGCAGGAGCTCTATATCGCTGAAAGGCTCTACACCATCGAAGACTTCATCGTCAGCGAGAATGACAACGATACATATTCCTATACCCTCCGTCCTGGTCTTCCTCAGCCTGCCCTCGGCGGCATCATAGGTCCCGGTGATATCAAGTACGTGGATATGAACCATGACGGTATCATCGACACCAACGACAAGGTCCGCGGTGTGGGTCATCCGTACAAGACTCCTGAAATCAACTACGGTTTCGGCTTCAACGTGGAGTGGAAAGGCATCTACGCCAGCGTATTCTTCTCCGGAGTAGCCAATACTTCCGTACTTCTCGCATCCGGGAACAGCACCTTCTGGCCGTTCAACTGGGGCGTCGAGAAAGGTAACTACCGTACCGCATTCCTCGACCGCTGGACAGCCGAGAACCCGAGCCAGGATGTAGTCTATCCGAGACTCCACGTCGGCTACGGCAACAGTATCAACGACGAGCCGAGCACATGGTGGCTCCGCGACGGTTCCTTCCTCCGTCTCAAGAACGCAGAGATAGGATACGTCTTCCCTGAGAAGATTACCAGAGCCCTCAAGATCAGCGGACTGAGAGTATATCTGCTGGGAGAGAACCTGGCCGTCTTCGACCACATCAAGTTCTGGGATCCTGAACAGGGTAACAGGAACAAAGGTGTCAGCTACCCTATGCAGCACTCATTCACTCTCGGAGTACAACTTGACTTCTAATTAAGGATAAACATGAGAAACAATATACTTAAGACTATTCTTGCCGGGACTCTGGCAGTCTGCGCGACTTCCTCGTGCGACTTCCTCGATGTCTCCGAAGAGCTGGGAGGTATCTCGAGCTTCGAGACTATCTTCAACAACGTGGACCGCACCATGAGATGGTACGGACAGTGCTTCGACAACAGGCCGGACTACGCGAACATCTGGGGCGCGACCAACGACATGGGCAATGCCTGGGCCGGATATGCCGACGAGATCTACACCCGTGAGCACAACAAGTACGGCAAGTACTCGAACTGGAACTCCGACCTCAGCTACAACCACAGATGGGGAAGCCTCTACCAGTCCATCCGCCAGTGCAACATCTTCCTCGAGAATGCCCACGCCCTCACTGATGCCGTAGGTACGGATGCTGAAACGATAACGGAAGGCCAGATGAAGACTTACAAGGCCAATGTAAGATTCATGCGCGCCGTATATCACTACTATCTCTTCGAGATGTACGGTCCTATTCCTATCGTGGAGAATTCCTACACCCTCGACAACCTTCCTGACCTGGAAAGGAACTCTGTGGATGAGGTGGTGAACTGGATAGACGGTGAACTTGCAGCTGCCATGGTGGACATGGCGCAGGAGCCTTACACTAACGACGAAAACTTGCGTGGCGTGCCTACCAAGGGCGTGGCTATGGCATACAGGGCGAAACTATGGGTATATGCAGCCAGCCCTCTGTTCAACGGCTCATGGGAATACGGCCGCAGCCTTGCCAACACCGACGGCAAGAAGCTCTTCCCTGATGTAAGCCAGAAGCAGGACAAGATAAACACCGCGGTAGAGCGTCTGAAGGAATTCATCGAATATGCAGAAACCGGTAACCGTTATGAACTCCATAATACCGGAAATCCGGCAAATGACCTGTACTACGTATTCATGAATTACACACCCGAAATCATCTGGGCCACTACCACGGACGGCTGGGGTTCGCTGAACTCGGAAACCTTCGACGGTCACTGCACCCCTAAGGGCGAATACCATGGTCTGAACGGAGTGGACATGCTCCAGGAACTCGTGGATGACTTCTATGATGAAGAAGGCTATCCTATCAGGTTCAATGACTATGAAAAGGAATTCATGCCTACTTCCACAATTTACGATGAAGACACATGGGGAACACTTGATCTGGTTAAGTGCTATGGCGAAGAGAACCAGACAAAAGAAATGGAGGCGGCTGAAGAATATCAGGTAAACGGAATGTACCTCCACAGGGAACCTCGCTTCTATAACAGCGTCACCTTCACCGGCATGACCTGGGCCACTTCAGGAAAACGCATTGAGTTCGACTACAAGGCATCATCGGGAACCGGAAGCGGTGACGGTGAACCTAATACCGGACATATGCTTTACAAGCGTTATTACAGGGAACTTGGTCCGACATCCTCAAATTATGTTGAAGACCATTACCGTCCTGCCATCATCTTCCGTCTTGCAGAATTCTATCTGCTCTACGCTGAGATGCTTAACGAACAGGACGCTTCCGCCAACTCTGACGAGATCCTCAGATGCGTCAACCTCGTACGCAGCCGTGCAGGAATCAAGAACCTCGAAGAATGCAATCCATACATCATAGGAAATCAAGCCCTCATGCGTGACGCCATCCGCCGTGAAAGCCGTATCGAGCTTTGCACCGAAGGCCAGAGATACTTCGACATCTGCCGCTGGCTTATTGCAGAGGATGTCCTGAACAAGGATATGACAAGACTGAACCTCTTCAAGACTGAAGAGACTGGATTCTACACAAGGATGAAGTTCAACCCGAGATATTTCTCGGACAAGAACTATCTCTACCCTATCCCTAACGATGAGACCAAGAGAAGCAGCAAGCTTGTCCAGAATCCTGGCTGGTAACAATTAAATTTACTGAAGAATGAAAAGATTATCAACATACCTTCTCGCAGCGGCAGCCATCATTGCTGCCGGCTGCGACAACAACATCCCTGAAACCGGCACTGTGAACAGTGCCCCGGTTTCGGAAGTTGTCCTCGATGAAGCCCTTGCTTCAGGGCTCGAGATCGACATGGGCTCCACCTACTCGCTCCCCGAGCATATCTCATACCTTCCTGTCGATGCCACCAACACTGCGCAGTACTATTCATCCTCGGATGAGAACATAGCCACTGTATCCGAAGAAGGTGTCCTCACTGGAGTAAACGAAGGTACCTGCACCATTACAGTACGTATCGGCAGTGCTGAATCGGAAGTCATGGCTGTCATTGATGTAACAGTTGTAGAACCTGAATATATCGCCATAACAGGTATCGCCTTCTCTCAGCAGAATCCTGAATTCGATGCTGACAAAACCATAGATATCTACGATATTCTCATTCTGTCTTCTGCAGATCCGGCTGAGAATGCCACTGAAAAGGTAAACTTTACATCCTCGAATGAGGAGGTAGCCACCATCGATGAAAACGGTATCATCACAGTCAAGAAGCTCGGCACGACCGATATCACGGCATCCGCCGCATTCTCGGAGGGTGTTGAACCGGCTACTGTGACAGTGAAGTTCTACAGATGGGTCGAATACGAGCGCTTCCCTGGTGACGGAAACGGTATCACAGGTGATCCGAACTGCGGTTCTGCCCGTGAAATCATGGGCTCATCTCAAACAGAGTGGGATTTCATGCCTCACACGGATGGCGGATGGAGCGTTTGTAAATTCGGTTCAGTAGATGATTCCGGAAAAGAAGGAGAGTATGGTTGGAAAGATCAAGACAGAAGAAACTGCTATCGCTACGCAATGCTGGATAATAGAAGGTTAGTAGATAGAAGTAATAACGCACATTTAAACGATCTTCCTGACGCTACCAACGGCACAGCATTCTGCTGGGGTCGTCCTGGCGGGAATAACAACAGCAAAGAAACTTCAGGTATCTACTTTGTTATAGATATGCAGGAATCTTTGATTGTAAATTACTTCCGCACTGTGCATATATCCAACAATGGAGATGACCGCGGAGTATCTGTCACCAAAGTATCGCATATATATGGTTCAAACGTAGATCCTGCTTCTGCTTCAAGTTCAGACTGGACTGAAATCGCTCAACAGGTATCAGGTTTCTACACAAGATCCGGAGCCGGAACTACAGACGATCCTTATGTATATCCTTTGGAATCGGCAAAAGCCACTTTCGAAAACAACACGCCATACCGCTATATAAAATTTGTATTCGACAAGCAGGATCATTGCTATGGTTTCTATGCAAACAGTACTGATGCCGATGCCGATAGAACTGGTGGTACAATCCAGATAGCAGAGCTCTATATGGGGGCCAAGCTTTATTCTGAATAGTCCATATCTGTAATCACTTGAGTGGATGACCCAAAAGGAGGAAAGCACCCTTTTGGGTCGGCCACTTTAAGTGCATAAGAAAATAATGACAAAACGACATAATATAACATTCAATAAGGTTTTACTATGAAAACAATCCGTTTATTCCCGCTATTGGCTGCAGCCGCACTTCTGGCTGCCGGGTGTGAAAAAGCCGAAACACCGAATGAAGGTGAGGGCGAAGGCGAAGTTACCGTAGCCGTAGAGTCCATCACCGTCGACGAATCCATCAAGGATGGTATTTACCTCGAAGAAGGCAAAACCCTCGACCTCTCCGAACTCGTGACCGTCCTCCCTGAAGACGCCACCGACAAGACTGTCACCTACACCATCGCTGATGAAAAGGTAGCCACCGTATCCGCCGCCGGCCTCATCACAGCCGTCGCCGCCGGGAACACCAACATCACCATCGCCGCCGGCGAACAATCAGTCAAACTCACCCTGACCGTCACGGCAGAGGAGGTAGCTATCACAAAGATTGAATTTAATCAGCAATCCATGACATTTGCATCAGGTAGCGAACCGGTCGACCTCCTGCTGTACATAACAGTCACACCAGCTGAAAACACCGACAAGCTTACATTCACTTCATCAAACGAGTCTGTAGCTACCGTTGATAAAGATGGGCAACTGACACTCGTAAGTGCAGGTGAGACAACGATCACAGTCTCTGCTGAAAGCAATACGGCCGTGACAGCAACTGCATCGGTTACAGTGACAGGAGACTACAACCGTACCGGATGGACGATGACATGCTCGGAGGAAAAGCTTCCTGAACTTTCAGGCAGGAACAACAGTTTGACCGCATTGCTTGATGGAGATCCAAACACTGTATTCTGCTTGACCAGACCAGGGAAATCAACAGGTGGTGTTAGTCATAGCGGCGTTGACACGGAAACGTACGAGATCAATTTCACTATTGACATGAAGACCGTCCAGAAAGTCAACTATTTCAGAATCGACCATCTCAGCAATAAAACTGCGGATCTTGGCACACGTATGGCAGGTTTCACAAAGATTCTCGGCAGCACCGATGGAACAAACTTCGACAAAGTCCTTGCTGAAAATCTGGATTTCTCGGAGCATTCACGTGTACTGGAAAATACTAGCACTGAAAACATCAAAGTCACTGAAACCGAATGCCAGTATGTTAAATTCGTGATGATCGGCATAAAATGCTACGATCCAGGTGTCAAAGATGGAGTAGACACGAACAATGGTAACTCAGCCCAGATGAAAGAACTTTATCTCGGTTACGAGCCAGCTGAATAACATCCCTATCCGGAATTCCGGCCCGGTCCTTTAACCCACATAACCAAAGGCACCGTCCCGGAATTCCCTATAACAAGAAAACAGGGTCCAGACACAGGTCATTCCTCCTCTGGCCCCTGTTTAATTTTTCCCCTCCCCCATTCTCATACCTCATTCTCACACCCCACTCTCACACCCCCAGCCCCGCCTTCACTTCATCCCCTTTCCACCTCATCCCGACCACTACCAATATCGCAGCATAAATGGCAGTAGTCACCGCATACCACCCCCGACCACTACCAATATCATAGCAAATCCGGTACTGGTCGCAACGAACTATCCCCGACCACTACCAATATCGCAGCATAAATGGCAGTAGTCGCAGCTTACCACTCTCGACCACTACCACTTTCCCAGCAAATCCGGCACTGGTCACAGCAAACTATCCACGACCACTACCAATATCACAGCATAAATGGCAGTAGTCACCGCATACCACCCCCCGACCACTACCAATATCATAGCAAATCCGGTACTGGTCGCAACACGCCCGTATCATCCCCACCCCAACGGACAAAGAATCAGAAAAAGAAAAAATACCCCGGAAAAAGAAAAACTTCATACAGAAAAAGAAATTCCGCAACCACAGGTATTGACACAGGAGCACCGCCTCCGTACTTTAGCGGAAGACTTTTTTGAATTTTCTGAAAATTACAGTTATGAACAGTGAGCAAATCCCATCCAAGATCGCACGGCGCTATGTCGACATCCTCACCGATGCCGGGTTCAAGGCCGTCTTCGGAGACCGGAGGAACAGCGATGTACTCATCGATCTCCTGAATGTCATACTTCCGCCTC
>CALVDT010000006.1 GCA_944326385.1 uncultured Bacteroidales bacterium
AAAGCGGTTTGTTGAAAATATCGATGCTGACGGTGTGGACGGCTATGATGCCGGGCCTGGCGTCCTGTGTCCAGGAGGCTGTGGTCTATGACGATGCCGTGGCAGAAATCGGCTTTTCCCCTGTGGCTGGCATGGCTTCCAAGGCGCTTCCGGGTGCTGTCGACGGTCCTGATGATTCCGACTTCAACTATGAGACCATCGGAATTTTCGCTTATCACAAGATCACAGGCACTTCTCAGAATTGGGAGGATTTCTATAATGCCTCTGATGCCGGCAGTCTGGTGACATATATCGATGGTGAGCCGTTCGCAAAACCAGCGAATGGAAATTATTGGGCAGGAGGTGCAAATGCCATTGATATTGAAATTACGAGAAATGGCAGAGTCTTGACTGCCAATGTTTCAGCCCCGGCTGACGAATACAGGCATATGCCGAAATATTGGCCGAAAACAGGATATCTGGCCTTTGCCGGCTATAGTCCGTATTACAAGCTGGAGATTTCCAAGGACAACGACGGGGAACTGACATACGGCACTTCTACGCCTCTGTCTGATGTCAAATATATTGTTGACGAGCATCATCCGCATCTGAGTATTGAAGGATTCGAACAAGGGAGGTTTGTGTGGGAGAAGGATGATCATTGGGCCACCAATGAGACATTGGATCTGATGTGGTTCGATGTGAATGACCAGAATACGGCCAATTCATTGACGACACCAGGAATCGGGGCTTCTGAGTCGGCTGTACCTGTCAAATTCAATCATGCCTGCGCATGGATTGATTTTAATTTCAGGGCGAAGGATGAAACAGCTGACGGAAAATTCGTGATTCTGAAGGCTGAGCTGAGCAATGTCTACTGGAAAGGAGACTTCAGTTCTGATATGGCTGAGGGAGAATCTGCAACTGAGTCGCCGGGGTGGACAAAGCTTGATGGTTTGAGAAATATCACATTGTATTGTAACATAGGCTCAGGGGACAGTCCTTCGGAAGGAGACTGGGGTGAAAAATTCAATTTCATCACGCTTGATGATTATTTCAGGATCGGCGGAATGATGACCATACCTCAGTACATCAGCAAGACAGTCGAGGGAGCGTCAATGCATTCGGTGCTCACTGTCTATTATAAGCAGCTGACTTCTGACACTGCTTACGAGGCGGCCGAGGACAAATACTATGAGGGTACTAAAGAATACGATGAAACCAGCACATTATATAGCGGCACTCCGCTGACAGAGGTCTTTACTTACAGTTTCGACGGGCAGACTCGATGGGAGATGGGAAAACATTATGTATACGACATAGTATTCGGACTGAATGAAATACGGGTGTCTCCGAGCGTGACGGAGTGGGATGATGTGCAGACATCTGTTCCGGTCCAGTGATGGAAATGCCGTTCATGGAGGAAAATATGAGACAATATATTGAGTATGAAAGTAAATGAAATTCTAACAGATATGAAAACAAGACAATTTTTTATGGTTGCGGCCGTTGCCGCAATGCTCGCCGCCTGTACGAAGGGCGAGATCGTCTACGAGGAAACCGGCAGCGAAATCGGCTTCCGCCCTGTGGCCGGAGCTTCTACCAAGGCTCCTGTCTACGGCCCTCAAGGCGGTGTGGACGGCGTCACTTATGACCAGGGTGAAGCTTTCGGCGTCTTCGCGTATCACAAGGTGCTTGCTTCCGGGGCGACCTCCGCTGCGTGGGACGATTTTGCCGCTGGCACAGGTACGATGAACACCTACATCTACGACGGCCGCTTTGCCTATGATGACGCTAATTCTGCATGGGCCGGCCAGAAGGTCGGCGGAGGAGACAACCCTTATTACTGGCCGAAGACAGGTGTGCTCGCATTTGCAGGCTACAGCCCGTGGGGCATTACCGGTACAGTTGCAGTCGATGTCACCACTGCCGAGCAGTCTCCGAAACTGACCGTTTCAGGTTTCACGCAGGGAACATACACCTGTACGACAGGTACGACTCCTGTCAACAATACGGTGGATCTCATGTGGTTCGATGCCGATGACCAGAATGCGGTGAACCTGACCGGGAGTGCCGCGACACGCAGTGTGGCGGTCATCTTCAGACATGCATGTTCCTGGATAGATTTCAATCTTTCTCCGGCCGCCGATGCCGACAAAGGTAAATTCAAGATATTGAAGGTGACCCTGAAAAATGTCTATACCAAGGGTTCTTTCGATTCCGGCAAGTGTGCGGAAACCGTGACGAACGACAAATCCGTGCCTTGGACGGCTTACGGCTTCTCTTCGGCAGCGTCAGGAAAGGAAGACATCGTCCTTTATGATGTGGCTGCCGGCGTTTTCCTCGGTACTCCTGCAGCGCAGACATCCGCCGCTGCAGTTGACGTGCTGCAGCTGAACGGACTGATCGCCATACCTCAGGATCTGGAACTCGTCGCTGCAGATGAGGAAGCCGGCACCGAAGCCAAGGATCCTACATCTCTGGAAATCGTATATCAGCAGTACACTGTGGCTGATGGACAGACCCCGAATCAGGAGACCATCTCCTTTAGGCTGACTGGTTCGGACACCGTGGGTACGGATCCGATTACAGACCATGGATCATGGCTGTACGGCCGTCACTACACCTATAATATTACGTTCGGTCTGCAGGAAATCTTCATCTCGCCTTCTGTCATAGACTGGACGGATGAGACCCCGGTAAGCATGAATAACTGAAAAACAACTAAATAACTTTTCAAAATGAAGAAATTACTAATCATGGCAGGAACTGTCGCAGCGATGGCAGCCTGCACAAAGGGCGAGGTAGTCTATGAAGACACCAGTGCCGAAATCGGACTGTCCCCGGTGAGCTATACGACTACGAAGACAGTGTACGGACCGTATGAGGGAACCTCATACTCACAGGCAGAGCAGTTCAAGGTCTTCTCTCAGCATACTGCCTCTCCTGCAGGAACAGCTTTCAGCCAGGCTTCCGAACTGGCCCCATATCTTGTAGATGTGACTTTCGGATGCAAAGGAACGCAGGTGGAAGGAAAAGATGTCTGGGGCGGAACACCGTCGCCATACTATTGGCCGAAGACCGGCTCCCTCTATTTCACCGGATACAGCCCGGCAGCGGCAAATGTCGAAAGCGCAAGCTATGACTGGAATCAGGGCGGCCCGAGACTTACCCTTACCGGTTTCGAGCAGGGTGCATATTCATGGACCGGAATAGAGAATAATCCGGACTATAATATGGTGGATCTTCTGTATTTCGATGTCCACTATACCACCACGTCAGTGGACGGCGGCATCCAGAGCGTCACATTCAGACATGCCCTTTCATGGCTGGACTTCAATTTCAAATGCGCTACGGACGGACTGGCCGAGCTTTTCACAATCAAGAAAGTGACTCTGAAGAAAGTCGGGAACAAGGAAACCTTTTGGTCAGGCTATGGTAACGGAAGTGACGGATGGCCTGTACCGCAATGGTCAGCTAATGACGAGGGCAAGGACATCGTCCTGTATGACGCCGGCATGCCGCTTACCACGAATCTCTTCAGTGTCCATGATGTCCTGATCATTCCTCAGAATATCGACGGAGTGCTGGAAATCGTCTACGACCAGAAGGCCTATAAGGATGCACCGTCTATCGAGCAGGTGGAAAATCTGACTCTGACCGGAGGCGACGGAAGCAGTGACGACTCGAAGAAGGGACAGTGGATAATCAACAAACACTATGTCTACAATATCACCTTCACTGCAGATGAGATTCTGCTCTCTCCGAGCATCCTCGAGTGGGATCCGGCCATCGTTTCAGATATTGAAGTAAAATAATGCATCGGATTTCCGGAATAAGCCTCTGCCTTGCAGCGGCGGCGTTGATGACCTCTTGCCTGTCGGCCGTAAAACCGGACGGCGGGCACGGGATCATAACGTTCACTCCAGTACTCGGGACTGAGGTGCGCTCCGGAGATTCAGACAAACCTTTCCCCGAAGACATGGATTTCGGGGTATGGGCTCTTGACGGTAGCGGAACGGCATTCATGGACTGCGAACAGGTATCTTTCGACGGTTCATGCTGGACGACCGCAGAGCCTTTCGAATGGCCCGACGAATCCCTGCGGTTCATCGCGTGCGCCCCGCACAGTTCTGGGGTCAGTCTCGGCTCCGAAGGCAATATCCTTATCGGAGACTATGAACTTCAGTCTTTTCCCGAGGGCCTTTATGTCACGGAGATGACCCATGCTGTCAGACGGACCGACAGTACGGTGCATCTTCCTTTCCGCCGGGCTACGGCCATGATAGATTTCCGGGTAGCGAACGGGCTGAATGAGGCGACGTCCGTGACAATAGAGAAAATCATCCTGAAGGGTGTATATGTACGCGGCAGTTTCGATTCTTCGGCGGACCCGCAGTGGAATCTTGCCGGAGAGCCGATGGACATAACTGTGTACGACAGCAGCCGTGACGGAGCCGGACCTGAGGCTGTCAGGAAACCCCAGCCATACGGAGGAACACTGGAAATCATTCCGCAGCAGTCGAAGCCGGTAGTCGAAGTGGTGTATTCGTTCCGGACTGCCGACAGCGAGTGGCTTTCCGGACAGCGGAACCGCACCGCAGAACTGCAAGCCAAGTGGGAACCGGGCAGACACTATA
>CALVDT010000007.1 GCA_944326385.1 uncultured Bacteroidales bacterium
ATGGTTTCAAGGACTTTTCAGGGTGCCCAGTCGGATTCGAACCGACGACATTCAGAACCACAATCTGACGCTCTAACCAACTGAACTATGGGCACCATATTCATTTGGGACTGCAAAGATACATAAATTTATGATTCTGTCAAGCGTCAGGAATGATTTTTATTCTCAATTTCCACTTTCCGCAGACAAAACAGTGAAATTCAGATAACATTTCATATCTTTGCAGGATTCCCGGAAAGGTCGGCTATGCCGGACACCATCCGGCAGGCTGCCCGGGAGAAGTCAAAGTTCAGGACAAAACATTTTGCAATATGAAAAGAGAAATCAAATTCTCTCTGGTTTACAGAGATATGTGGCAGTCGTCCGGCAAATATGTCCCGACAGTCAGCCAGCTGAAAGAAGTCGCTCCGGCTATCATTGACATGGGGTGCTTCGACAGGGTTGAGACAAACGGTGGCGCTTTCGAACAGGTCAACCTGCTGTTCGGTGAGAATCCGAATAAAGCCGTCCGTGAATGGACTGCCCCGTTCAACAAGGCCGGCATCCAGACCCACATGCTTGAAAGAGGACTCAACGCCCTCAGGATGAATCCAGTACCTGCAGATGTACGAGAACTGATGTACAAGGTGAAATGCAAGCAGGGCACCAATATCTCAAGATCTTTCTGCGGGCTTAACGACCACAGGAATCTGAAACTTTCAGTGGAATACGCCAAGAAAGGCGGCATGATCTCCCAGGTGGCACTTTCCATCACCAACTCTCCTATCCACACGGTCGAATACTATATGGACATAGTGGACAAGGTGGTAGGATACGGCTGCGATGAGATCTGTCTCAAGGACATGGCCGGAATCGGCCGCCCGACAATGCTCGGCCAGCTTACTAAGTCCATAAAGACAAAATACCCTCATATCAAGGTGCAGTACCACGGGCACTGCGGTCCGGGATTCTCTCCGGCATCGATGCTTGAAGTGGCACGTGCCGGTGCAGACTACCTCGACGTGGCTGTGGAACCGCTCTCATGGGGCAAGGTACATCCGGATGTCATCACCATCAGGGAGATGATGAAGGCTGACGGCTTCCTCGTGAAAGACCTCAACATGGACGCATACATGGAAGTACGCCGCCTTACCCAAAAGTTCATCGATGAATTCCTCGGCTACTGGATCGACTCCAACAACTCGCACATGTCATCGCTCCTTGTAGGATGCGGGCTGCCTGGCGGAATGATGGGCTCAATGATGGCTGACCTCACAGGTTTCAGAGGAGCCATCAACGCTTCACTCCGCGCACAGGGCAAGGATGAACTCAGCGTGGACAACCTTATGGTCATGCTGTTCCAGGAAGTGGCATACGTATGGCCGAGACTCGGCTATCCGCCACTCGTGACCCCATTCAGCCAGTACGTGAAGAACACTGCCCTGATGAACCTGATGAACATCCTGAAAGGCAAGCCAAGGTGGACCACCATCGACAAGGATACCTGGAACATGATTCTCGGCAAGATGGGCAAACTCCCTGGTGAACTGGCTCCTGAAATCGTGGAACTTGCCAAGGAGAAAGGCCTTGAATTCTACACCGGAAACCCTCAGGATGCATTCCCGAACGAACTTGACCACTTCCGCAAGATGATGGACGAGGAAGGTTGGGACTACGGTCAGGACGACGAGGAGCTCTTCGAATTCGCCATGCACGAAAGACAGTACAGGGATTACAAGAGCGGAGTAGCGAAGGAACGGTTCAGGAAAGACCTTGAAGCAATGAAAGAAAAGGCCGGAGCACCGATCGTCATCACCAGACCGGTAGTGGAAGTCCCTAAGTATGATGTGGAGAAGATTACCAGGAAGTTCCCTGATGCCACACCTGTCCAGGCTCCGGTAAAAGGACAGCTTCTCTGGCAGATCGATGTGGATGACGCATCGACAGCACCTGTTGTCGGTACGGAAGTGAAGGCAGGAACACCTGTCAGCTACATCCAGACTTACTATGGGATGGAAGAAGTCAAACCTGCGGTCGACGGCAAGATTGTAGCCGTATGCTGCAAACAGGGCGATTTCGTCGCCAAAGGCGAGATTCTGGCTTTTGTGGAATAACAGAAAAAGAAATTTCATATCAAAAAAGAAAAAACCGGTGCAGTGAAAGCCTCACCGGTTTTTTTATTGTCCGGAACCATCTATTTTTACATGATGAACCATAACGGAAACTTCATGAAAATTTCGGACATGAGGCCGGAAGAAAGGCCGAGAGAAAAACTTGCAGGGAAAGGCGCAAAGACACTGGACAATCCCGAACTTCTGGCGATCATCCTGCGCACAGGCACAGGACAGAAAAATGCACTGGATATAGCCCGTGACCTTCTGGCTTCGGCGGACAACAGGCTGGCGGAACTGGCGGACTTCTCCATGGAGAAAATGCAGGAAACCAAAGGTATAGGATTGGACAAGGCTGTGACAGTTGCAGCAGCCATGGAGCTCGGCAAAAGGTTCGTCTATGAGAAAAATGCACGGAAAAGAGAATCAATCACCGGAGCCGGCCAGATATTCAGAATCATGTTCCCGCTCATGAAAGGCCTCTCGCATGAGGAATGCTGGATATTCTTCCTGAACAGGGCGAACTATATCATCGGTAAAGAACAGATCAGCTCCGGAGGCATGTCCGCCACTGTACTGGACATCAAGATAATACTCCGGAAGGCCCTGGAAAAGAAAGCACATGGGATAATACTTGTCCACAACCATCCTTCCGGGAATCCCATGCCCGGAAGCAATGACATCGTCCAGACAAAGAACCTGAAAAAAGCCGCCGAGACGTTCGACATATCCCTGATAGACCACATCATAATTGCAGATGACAGATATTACAGTTTTGCCGACGAAGCAGTGAGCCTTGGACGCTAAAATTTTGTGAAGGAGAAAAAATGAGGTATATTTGTGAAATATACAATTATCCGGACACACTATGAAAATCATCAATTTAGGAGAAGGCAACACTGTCCTCAACAGATTCGTCGCACAAATCAGGGACATCAACATACAGAAAGACCGCATGCGTTTCCGCACAAATCTGGAACGTATCGGAGAGATTTTCGCCTACGAAATAAGCAAGACCCTGAAATACTCGGAAAAGAAAGTCTACACACCGTTAGGGATAGCGAGCATCAACACTCCTGACGACACCATCGTGGCTGCCACCATACTCAGGGCCGGAGTTCCGCTGCATAAAGGTATATTGAACGTATTCGATGAGGCACAGAACGCCTTCGTGGCGGCCTACAGGAAGTATGACAAAGGGGATGACTTCCACATAAACATAGAATATGCGAGTGCCCCGGATCTTACAGGAAAGACCCTGATACTTGCCGATACGATGCTCGCTACAGGGGCATCACTGGAAATAGCATACAACAAGCTTCTGGAAAACGGAGAACCGGCATACACGCATCTCGTATGCCCGATTTCAAGCATCTATGCAGTAGAATATCTTCAGAAGCATCTTTCAGGAGACCGGATCACGCTGTGGGCTGCTGCCATAGATGAGGAACTGACGAGCCACTCATACATAGTTCCGGGATTAGGGGACGCCGGCGATCTTGCATACGGGGAGAAGAACTAGATCTCCTTGCGCATCCTGGCCTTTGGAATGTTCAGCTGGTCGCGGTATTTCGCGATAGTACGGCGTGCCACCTTGTACCCCCTCTTGTTCATCTCGGCCACCAGCTGGTCATCGGTGAGAGGATTCCTCTTGTCCTCGGCATCCACGCACTCCTGCAGAGCCTTTTTCAGCTCCCGCGTAGAGACTTCTTCGCCTTCGGTGTTCTCCATGCCTTCGGAAAAGAAATACTTGAGGGAATAAATCCCGAAATGGGTCTCGATATACTTGCTGTTCACCACACGGGATATGGTTGATATGTCAAAACCGGTGCGTTCCGCTATATCTTTCAGCACCATAGGCTTCAGATGCGATTCATCGCCATCCATGAAATAATCGTGCTGATAGTCTATAATGGCCTGCATGGTACTGAACAAGGTATTGTGCCTCTGCTTTATGGCCTCCACAAACCATTTGGCGGAATCCAGTTTCTTCTTCACGAAGGCCGCCGCCTCCTTCTTCTCCCGCTCCGATGAATTCGCGGCTTCCATAAGTATATCTGCGTACTTGCGGTTCACCTTGAGTTCAGGAACGGAAAATCTCGGCATCGTGAGCTTAAGTTCCCCGTTTTCAAGCGTCAATACGAAGTCCGGCACTATCTGCTGGGCCTGGTCGCTATAGGAATCATCTATCTGCCCGCCCGGGGCCGGATTCAGTTTCACGATTCTGGCTATGGCCTCCCTCAATTCATCTTCCGAAATCCCCATGCGGCTGATGATCTTGCTGAAGTGCTTGCTCGTGAACTCATGGAAATAATCCTTCAGGATTTTCGTGGCATTGACTACATCGGGAGTCTGCTGCATGCCCTTTATCTGGAGAAGAAGACACTCCCTCAGATCCCTGGCACCTACACCGGCCGGTTCGAACTCCTGAATGACATGAAGCATGGCCTCCACTTCCTTTTCATCCGACTCTATCCCTGCCCGGAATGCCAGATCATCCACAAGACTGTCCAGGTCACGCCGGAGATAACCGTCATCATCAAGGCTGCCGATAATGAAAGCCGCAACATCATGCTGATGCTCTGTCAGGTTCCTGAAACCGAGCTGCTCCATCAGGCTCTGGGTGAAACTTTCCTTTACGGAGAACGTATTGTAGACCGGACGCTCGTCCTTGCCGTAATTGTTGACTTTCAGCTTATAGTTCGGGATGGGATCATCATCCTTGTACTCAGACAGGGAAACCTCCCGAGGAGCATTGTCTTCATCCTGCTCGTCATCGGAAGGATTCTCCTCCAGTACAGGATTCTCCTCCAGCTCTTTGCGGATACGCTGCTCAAGCTCCTGCGTCGGCAGCTCTATCAGCTTGATAGTCTGGATCTGAAGGGGAGAAAGTTTCTGTGTCTGTTTTAATTCTAATCCTTGTTTCAACATATCGCGGCATCAGCTATAAGGTAACGGTCAATGTATCTTCCAGACGTTGTCTCAGCACCTGTATCGTATCTGTCCGTCCAAGCGAATCCTTGTCAATCACCGGATACTCGATATTCTCCTTCACGATGAACGCTTTCGGGAATGTCCCGATAATCTGCTTCAGGAAATGCATGGCTTCGGATCTGGTGCGGAAATCCCCTACCGTGATCTTGAAATAAGGATTCACGTAACTTCTGTATGCAGGAACCCCCGGATACATTTTCGAGAATGTCTCCATCATGGATTCGGAATCCTGTCTGGCTGTCTGCCTGTTGTCGAAGAATATCCTCACCCTGTAACCTGTAAAAGGCCTGTAGACATTGCCCGAGATGCTCTTGTCCATGGCCGAGATGATTGAAGACGACTGATATATATGCACATCGGCTGCACCGCCATGCGATCTGGACGGCATGAGATAAAATATATTCTTTCCGGCCAAAGCCGAATCCACTCTTTCAGACGGGACAAAGACCACGGAATCCACCATCTCGTACCCTTCCGGAACCGCAATACTGTCGACTGGCTCTGCCGGCATCTGTTCCTGCGCCCATGCAATGGCAGGTACAACCGTCATGACGACCGGGAATATAAACCTAAATGCTTTCATACTGTACTTTCCTGATTAGATCCTCCACAGGAAGCCTTTTCAGATCGATCTTCTTTTTCAGGCCTCCCTTAACCTTTATCTCCATCGAGACATCCACATAGATGCTTCCGGAACTGAAATCCTGCGCCAGTGTCATGAGCTGCATGATATTGAACGATCCGGCAAGTGAAGCCCTCATCGACACATGTACGTCCGAAACGCTTCTGGCCGGAACGACAAAGTCCTGTGCCCTGAAATCCGCGAATTCATCTTCCCGGATATAGACTTTTCCGGAAATCCCGGAAACCCGGATCTCCCTGACCGGGTTGTCGACCTCGGCAGACAGGCCAAGATCCACGGCCTTGAAGCCGGACGGGGAAACCGTCTCGATCCTGCAGCCTGACACGCTTATGTCCCTGTATTTGGTGCAGCCGGCGGCCAAAGCCACCAGAAGCACGAAAACCATGTACAAAATCATGGTCTTCCCGAAAGAACGGAATATACTGCTAGTACTCATCTTTGCAAAGATAACGATTAAGCGAGAACAAAGGCAAATAATTTTGACTTTGTCGAGCGGAAGCTATATGTGACGCCCAGCGGCAAATATAGCGATTTTTTCAATTACAGCAGCGGTGCAAAAAGCCTGATGACAGCCTGTCCGAGCTTCAGATACCAAGGACGTCTGCGCCATTCCTCAAGCGTAACCTCATCGCACTCTCCGAGATCCGCAAGGAATATCTCCCGGTTCCGGACCGCAGTCTCCTCGTTGAATATATAAGCATTGATCTCATAATTGAGTTCAAGACTGCGGTAGTCCATATTGGCAGACCCTATCACAGAAAGATAGTCATCGGACACGATGGTCTTCGAGTGGATGAAATTGCCTTTCTTCTCGAATATCCTGATGCCAGCCTCAAGACAGGCGTTGTAGTAGGATTTGTTGGCGAGATTCATATAAGGCAGATCGGCTTTCCGCGGAATCATGACCCTCACGTCCGCCCCCTTCAGGGCAGAAGACTTCAGAGCCTGCAGCAACGGCTCGGGCGGCACGAAATACGGTGTCTGTATGTAGACATACCGGCTGCTGTGCTGTACCGTCCACACAGCCCCCATATGCAGCACCGGCCATTTGTCCTCAGGCTGGTCAGGCACTATCTGCACCAGTTCGTTGCGCTTCTGTCCGGAATCCTGCACAGGGAAAAGGCCCGGGAAATCCTCGGGAATCCTGCCTCCTGAAGTACAGAACGAATACAGAAAGCTGTACTGGAGGGCATAGACTGCATTTCCCGTAATACGCATATGGGTATCTCTCCATCGGAGAAAATAATCGTCTCCGATATTCATGCCTCCGGTGTAACCTATCTTTCCGTCTATGACCACTATCTTGCGGTGATCCCTGTAATTGAGTCTGGCACTGAGACGGAGCAGGCTGAAACGCGCATTCGTGAACTTGACCACCTCCACTCCTGCCTTCTTCATCTCGTTGTAATAGCGCGGGCTTATGTCTATGTTGGCGATATTCTCATGGATGAACCGGACCTTGACCCCCTCCCTGGCCTTCCGCATCAGTATTTCCTTGATCTTCCTGCTGCCGTCATCCTTGCGGAAATAGAAATACTCCATATGGATATGGCTTCGGGCGTTTTCAAGATCGTTCACAAGCGCTTCGAACTTGCGCTTCCCCGATGTTATTATCTCCACATTGTTGCAGCCGGTCACCGTAGTGCCGTTGCTTCTGGACAGGAGCTGCGAAAGCTCCCTGTAGGCCTCCCGAATCTTCTCCCTGTTCTTCCCTCCGAAAAGTTCCATGTACGGCTTCGTGCCGGAATAGTCCGCGAAGGCTTCACGGAACATTCTGGAATATTCGTCATGACGCGTGTTTCTTCTCGGATTCAGCCCGAAAATGACATAGAACAGAATCCCGACTACCGGAAGCAGGACAATGACGATGATCCATGCTATCTTCTTGCCGGAGTCCTCGTCTTCATCTGCAAGAATGACAAGTATGGTCCCGATGATAAGCAGGACGAGAATGATATAGCCTATCAGAGAGAATATGTCCATGGGATATCAGACTATTCTTGAAATCAGTGTGGCAGAAGTGCATGACAGCACCTTCACGACTGCATAATCACCGGTCTTGCAGCCTTCGGCAGGAAAAACGCAGACCTTGTTGTTGCTGGCCCTGCCGAAAAGTTCCCCGCTGTTCCGTCTGGAGACACCCTCGACAAGGACCTTGAAGGTCTTGCCCACATCCTTTTCATTGCTCTCCCTGCTGAGTCGGTTCTGCAGTGCAATGATCTCGTTCAGTCTGGCCGTCTTCACCTCAGGAGGGACATCGTCCGGATATTTTTTCGCAGCCAGCGTCCCCGGCCGTTCAGAATACTGGAACATGAATGCAGAGTCAAAGGCAGCCTCTTCCATAAGCGACAGGGTGTCCTTGTGATCCTGCTCCGACTCTCCGCAGAACCCGGCAATAATATCCGTGGTAAGACCGCAGTCCGGCATGACAGAGCGGATCTTCCTCACCCTGTCCAGATACCATTCCCTTGTATACTTGCGTCTCATCTTCTCAAGCATGGCATCGCTTCCCGACTGGACCGGAAGGTGTATATGCTTGCAGATATTCTCATACATGGCCATGACATAGATGACTTCGTCACTGATGTCCTTGGGATGCGAGGTCGAGAAGCGCACCCTCAGATCAGGGCTTATCTTCGCCACCATCTCGAGAAGCTGGGCGAAATCCACATCCCTGTCTGCATTTTCCGGATCCTTCCAATGATAAGAATCCACATTCTGGCCCAGAAGATTCACTTCCCTGTATCCGTTTTCGAAAAGTTCCGCAGCCTCCCTGACGATTGTGCGCGGATCGCGGCTCCGCTCCACACCTCTGGTGTACGGGACTATACAGTAGGAGCAGACATTGTTGCAGCCGCGCATTATCGAGATGTATGCAGAAACCCCGTTCTTGTCCATCCTCACCGGTGTGATGTCTGCATATGTCTCCTCATGCGACAGGAGGACATTCATCTGAGGGCTGTCAGGGGAGG
This sequence comes from uncultured Bacteroidales bacterium, assembly GCA_944326385.1. Taxonomy (GTDB): domain Bacteria; phylum Bacteroidota; class Bacteroidia; order Bacteroidales; family UBA932; genus Cryptobacteroides. The sequence goes on from CALVDT010000007.1 coordinate 8,700, forward strand.
CACTCCTTATCAGTTCCGGCAAGGACCTGTATGAGTCAGGACCAGCCACGATGTCCACTGCCCGGCTGTCGAGCAGCTTGTCCTTCAGCCTTTCAGCCATGCAGCCTGTTATGCCGACAAGGACGCCCGGGCGGCGGTTCTTCTGCTGACGGAACTGTTCGATCCTTCCCCATATCCGCTGTTCCGCATTGTCCCTTATGGAGCAGGTGTTCGCCAGTATCACATCGGCTTTAGAGATATCCTCCGTCAGGGCATAGCCGTCATCCTGAAGTATGGACAGGATGACTTCGCTGTCGTTTACATTCATCTGGCAGCCATATGTCTCTATGTACACTTTCGGTCTGCTGTCGTCTATGATAGGGTGTAAATTCTTCATCGTTCTACGGAATTGTCATTGTCTGTATTCTGCAGGACTGTCTTTCCGGAGCCGGCGCCTGCCACCATGTCATGATATCCGGCCACGACTTCAGCAAAAGCCGCCATGTTTTCCTCCTTCAACGGCTCTGCCGGAGGCGACTGCATCTTCAGAGGGTTTATCGGAGAGCCGTTCTTCCAGACACGGAAATCCAGATGCGGACCTGTACTGCGTCCGGTGGAGCCGACATATCCTATCACCTCACCCTGCCTTACACGCTTGCCTGCCCTTATGCCGGAAGCATAGCGCGAAAGGTGGAGATAGGCAGTGGAATAGACCGAATTATGCCTTATCCTGATCACATTGCCGCCTGCGCCTTCATTTCTGGCACTGGTCACCACTCCGTCTCCTATGGTCACCACAGGAGTGCCGGCAGGTGCTGCATAATCCACTCCCGTATGCGGCTGCACCTTTCTTGTTATGGGATGCCTCCTGGCATACGAGAATCCGGAACTGATCCTGGAGTAATGCAGCGGAGCTTTCAGAAAAGCCTTCCTCATGCTCTCCCCCTTCTCGTTCCAGTAGATATTCCCGCCGTCATGCTGGTCGAACATTATGGCAGGATATTCTTCTCCCCTGCTGGTATACAAGGCGTAACGCACAGTATCCACAGCCACGGTCTCGCCCTCGCAGGTCTTCTCGTCATACACGACCACGAACCTGTCGCCTTGCTGGAGACCGAAGAAATCCACTGTCCACGCATATATGTCCGACAATGCCAGTATAAGCAGAGGAGGGGCATCAGCCTCAAGCATGTCATTCCACAAGGACGACCTGATAGTGACATCGGCTGTCCTGGTCTCGGTCAGCACAGGCCTTTCCACATAATACGCAGAATATGGCTCGGTGCAGCAGAAGACGATGCTTCTGATGCGGTCGATGTCGTAGGTCAGGTATTCAAGAACCCCGTCCGGAGACTTCCATGTCCTGTATACATTCCCTATCCTTATGGTCTTTACATCGAAGACACTGTCACAGGCTTCTGAAAGATTATAGGCCTCCTGCGCAGAAAGCCCCCCGCGCATGAGGATAGTGGAGAAATAATCTCCCGAACGCACCTTGCCCTCATCCATTTCCAGGCTGTCGGTACAGAACTTCCAGAGAGGATCGACGGCCGTCTGGTCCGGGCCGTCCTGATCAGGTCCCGCTCCGTCACCGGCATTGCCGCCTGACCCTCCGCGGCATCCGACGGCAAGCAGGCATGCCGCTGCAATCACGGCAATCCGGAAATATGTTTTCTTCATCATATTGTCATTGTTTGAACCCGGTCAGCAAATGTAGATATTTTTCAGATATTTTTGTGGAAAATTTTGGAAAATAGTGGAATAAAGTGGAAAATTATTCTTAATTTTGCACCGGAGTGTCCGCCCCCTGCAGAGAGCGGCGGAGCAGATTAAAACACAAGAGTTCGACGAATTTCTTTGTTGAAAGTCATCGAACTACCGCTTAAGGAGCAGGACGAATCCTGCGACGAGCCCCCAGCGAGGGGGCGAATGGGGGTGGCGCCCCTTGAAAAGGGGCTGTCGCCACAGCGACTGGGGTTTAAGATAAAAAACGGATTTCGAAGAAATCCTTAACGACTGTTCGACGGATTCCCTGATGCCGAGCAACATAAATTCGTCGAACTGACGTTAAAACACAAGGAAATGACGAAATTCATAGGGGAATATACGGTGAAGATCGATGACAAGGGCAGACTGGTTCTGCCTTCTGCCTTCAAGAGCGCCGTGTCCGGAGAGAAAGACCCGAAATTCGTCATCAAGAAGGACATATTCGCCGACTGCCTCGAAATGTACACCTTCACGGAATGGGAAAGACAGTCCGAGGAACTCAAGTCAAGGCTGGATTTCTTCAACCGCAAGCATACGCTTTTCTGGAGAGAGTACATGAGAAACCGCGCAGTGGTGGAACCCGACTCCAAGATAGGCAGGATCTCCATTCCGAAGAAACTGCTCGAAGCCATAGATGTGGACAAGGAAGTGGTGTTCTCCGGCAGCGACTTCAAGATCGAGATCTGGGCCAAGGAGAAATACGCCGAGGCCTCCCTCCCGGGAGAGGAATTCATTTCCATTGCAGAGACTCTTCCCGAAGGAAAATAACGTGAGTTCGATATGGCTACCTTAACCGCATACCACACCCCGGTACTGCTTCATGAAAGCGTGGATGCCCTCATCACAGACGATGGAGGCATATATGCCGATGCCACATTCGGAGGAGGAGGCCATTCGGCAGCGATACTCGACAGGCTCGGAAAGACAGGGCGACTCCTTGCCTTCGACCAGGACGAGGATGCCATAAGGAACAACAGCATCACCGATCCGCGGCTCACCTTGATAAGAAGCAACTTCAGGTTCATCCTGAATTTCGCCCTGCATGAAGGCTTCCGGGACGGGATAGACGGGATACTGGCTGACCTTGGGGTCTCATCCCACCAGTTTGACACCGCCGGAAGAGGATTCTCGTTCCGTTTCGATGCCCCGCTGGACATGAGGATGAACACCGGATCAGACACCGATGCCGCAGACATACTGAACAACTATTCCATGGAAGACCTGGAAAGGGTGCTCAGGCTTTACGGAGAGGTGGAAAACAGCCGGAAACTCTCCTCGCTCGTCTGCAAGGCCAGAGAGAAGAAGCCGATATGCACCACAGGAGATCTGTATGAAGCCATAGAGACAATCCTCCCGAAGACTGCGGAACACAAGTTTCTGGCCAAGATATACCAGGCGCTCAGGATAGAAGTGAACCAGGAGATGAAATCGCTCAAGCAGTTCCTGTGCGGAGCTGCAGAAGTGCTGAAACCCGGAGGAAGACTTGTCATCATCACATATCATTCGCTTGAGGACAGGATGGTGAAGAACTTCATAAAGACGGGGAACGTGGACGGTTCGGTAGAGAAAGACATATACGGGAATCTCAAGACCCCGTTCAAGGCCGTGAACAGAAAACCGATATTGCCTTCGGAAGAGGAGATTTCAGGAAACACAAGGGCCAGGAGCGCAAAACTCAGAGTGGCCGAAAAGACGGAGGGAAAGTCATGAGCGAAGGGAAGGAAAGCAAGATAAGCAGGATAATCAGGACAATAGGCCGCGGGGAAGTGCTGTTCACACTGAAGTGCGACAAATTCTTCCCCCACATACTTTACGGATTCTTCCTGATTTTCCTGGTGCTTCTGCTCAACCTTATGATAGAAAAGACACTGGTCGAAGTGGAAGAGAACAGGCAGGAGCTTTATGACCTGAAAGTGTCCCTTACTCACAAGAGCACGGAGCTTATAGGACTTGAAAAGCTCAGTTCGGTGCAGGAACTGCTCGAGAAGTCGGGGTCAGACCTCACTATTCCGGACGAACCGGCAGTATATATAAAGGAATAGGCATATGACTGACAAGAACGGAAACACGGGAAAAGGCGGAGACGGGATCGGGATGGTCCTGTTCGGGATGTACTTGTTCTTCCTGTGCCTTGCAGTCATCATCGTGGGCCGGATCATCTATATCCAGGTCTTCTACAAGCCGGAAACCGTCTATCTCGAGAAATTCACTCCCGGCAGCAGGAAAATGACCATCGAGCCGGAACGCGGAGCCATCCTGTCCCACGACGGGAAAGTGCTTGCGGCCTCTGTGCCGAAATACCAGATTGCGATAGACTGCACGGTCAGGAAAAAGGAATTCGCCGGACTTGACGACAGGGATAAAGGCAAGCGGCTTGAAGCGGAATGGCTGCAGAAAGCAAAAGGCCTCGCTGCCGGCCTGTCCAGGATATACGGAGACAAGACACCTGACCAGTATTACCGGATGATTGCAGAAGGCCGCCGGAACAACAGGCAGTACATCAGAATCGGAGGGCTCATAGACCACGACAAGCTTCAGGAGGTCAAAGCCCTTCCGCTGTTCAATGAAGGCGGCAACAAGGGAGGAATCGTCATCGAGAAATTCGACAAGAGGGTATATCCTTACGGCTCGCTTGCAAGAAGAGTACTGGGACATCTCGACGACAACACCCCTGACAATGACGATGTAGGCATCGAAGGGAAATACGATCATGTACTGCACGGCAACGAGGGTACCGAATGGCTGCGGAAGACAGACAACCGGGAATACATCCGCGACTACGACAGCACCTTTGTGGAAGTGGAAGACGGAAAGGACGTAAGGACCACTCTGGACATAAACATGCAGGACATTGCCGAAAAGGCCCTGAAGAAAAGGATAGAAGGAGTGGCGAACATCGAAGGAGGCTGCGTCATCATCATGGATGTAAAGACAGGGGCGATAAGGACAATGGTGAATCTCACCATAGAAGAGGATGGAACGGCACGGGAAAGATACAACTATGCCATCGGGCGTGCAGAAGCACCGGGTTCCGTCTTCAAGACCGCCTCGCTGATGACGCTTCTGGAAGACAGGAAAGCCACCCTCGGCACCATGGTCCCGACATTCCACGGGGTATGGTCATACAAAGGCAGGAAACTGCCGGACGATCCTTACCTGAAAGCCATGAAAGAAAACGAGGTCACTCTCAAGAAAGGCTTCGAGATATCCTCGAACCAGGTGATACGCTATCTCGTATGCATGAATTACGAAGACGATCCGGGACGTTTCGTGAACAAGCTCTACGAATACGGCCTGGGAGAATCCTTCGATTTCGACCTGATAGGGCTCGCCACCCCGGAGATCCCCATGCCGGAAGCCGCGAACTGGAGCGGGACCACCCTGCCGTCCATTTCCTATGGCTACAGCATCAAGGAAACACCTCTGCACATCGCCATGTTCTACAACGCAATCGCCAACGACGGACGCCTCATGAAACCGTACCTTGTAGAGGCTATCGAAAAGGACGGGAAAGTGGAGAAAAGGATAAGACCGGAAATACTGAACGGGGCCATCTGCTCAAGAAGCACTGTGGATTCGCTGAAAAGCGCACTGAGATCCGTAGTGACCAATGGTACGGGCAGCAATCTGGCAAATGCGAAATGCGCGGTGGCCGGCAAGACGGGAACGGCAAGGGTCCTTGTCAACTTCACCAGGAACGGCAAGCGGGTCGCTGCATATCAGGATGACTCCGGCAGGAAAATGCACCAGGGTACATTCGTTGGCTTCTTTCCGGCTGAAGACCCTCAATACACCGCTATTGCGGTAGTCTATTCGAAGCTCTCCAAGGATGACTTCTACGGAGGGAAAATACCGGCCGCTGTGCTGAATGAGATAATCAACAGCATCTACTCGCTTACACCGGGATGGAACAGCGAGCTGGAAAGGACCGGGAAAGTGCCGGAAATGACAGCCGGAGTCATGGAGACAGGGGCCGACATGCTTGATCAGATACCGGACATAAAAGGCCTCGGTCTGAAGGATGCACTGTATTCGCTGGAGAACTGCGGCTACACCTATGAATACAGCGGCTACGGCCATGTCTCCAGTCAGAGTCCGAAAGCCGGGACAAAGGCAAGAAAAGGCACAAAGGTGACATTTGTATTGAAATAGATCGATTTATCATATGGATATAAGAACAATCATCGCAGACTGCGGAGTCATCGGCACGCGCGGCAGTCTTGAAACCGGGATATCAGCCGTGACATCGGATTCCAGAAAGGTCACGGCAGGTACCATGTTCGTGGCGGTGAAAGGATTCGCAGCTGACGGACATGAATACATAGCAGGCGCGATAGAGAAAGGCGCAGCTGCCATAATATATGAAGACAGTGACGCCCTTGCAGCCGCAGGACCAATCAGGGAAGATGTCACATACATAAGGACAGCCTCTTCAAGGCATGCCCTTGCCATAGCGGCGGCGAATTTCTACGGGAATCCGTCCAGGAAACTCTCTCTTGTCGGCATAACCGGCACAAACGGCAAGACCACGACAGTGACCCTGCTGTACCATCTGTTCAGGGGACTCGGATACGAATGCGGACTGCTGTCCACGATAGCCAACTATGTAGGCACCAGACGAAGTGAAGCCGTGAACACCACCTCTGACCCGGTAACGATAAATTCACTGCTTGCCGAAATGGTGGATGCAGGATGCGCATACTGCTTCATGGAGGTAAGTTCCATCGGCATCGAACAGGAAAGAGTGGCCGGGCTGAAATTCAGCACAGGCATATTCTCCAACCTCACACACGACCATCTGGACTATCACAAGACCTTCGCGGAATATCTCAGATGCAAGAAACTCTTCTTCGACAATCTGCCGGCAGACGCCGTCGCCATCACGAACATCGACGACAGGAACGGGATGATAATGGTACAGAACACGAAAGCCAGGACAGTAACATATTCATGCAGGACAATGGCGGACCACACCTGCAGAATAATAGAGGAAAGCTTCGACGGGATGCAGCTTTCCATCGACGGGAAAGAATGCTGGACAAACCTCATAGGACAGCACAATGCATACAACATCCTGGCCATCTATTCAGCAGCGGTAAGCCTCGGTGCAGACCCTGAAGAAGCCATGATCGGGATAAGCAGGCTGAAATCCGCCCCGGGAAGACTTGAGACACTCAGAGGACCGCACGACCTTGCGGTAGTCATCGACTACGCCCACACACCGGATGCCCTTGAAAACGTCCTCAGGACATTGCGGGAGATAGCCCCGGAGCGAGAACTTGTCTGCCTGTTCGGATGCGGAGGAGACAGGGACAAGACCAAACGCCCGGAAATGGCAGCCGTAGCCCAGAAAATGGCGGACAGGATCATAGTCACATCCGACAACAGCCGGACCGAGCGGACGGAGGACATAATGGAAGACATCAAGGCGGGGATGGACCTGAAAGGCAGGGCGAGATCATTGTTCATAGCCGACAGGAAAGAAGCCATCCGGACTGCAATAATGACTGCACCTGAGGGAGCCACGATACTGCTTGCCGGCAAAGGGCACGAGACATACCAGATACTGGGGAAGGAAAAGCACCATTTCGACGAGAAGGAAATAGTCACCGGTGTTTTCCGGGATATGGAGACACTGTAAACATCCGATGCCATGCTGTACCATTTATTTGAAGCTCTGAAAGAGTTCGACATACCTGGCCAGGGGCTCATGACTTACCTGTCATTCCGTGCGATGATGGCAAGCGTCACCGCAATGCTCATATCCCTGATCATAGGCAAGAAGATCATACGATGGCTCCAGAGGAAGCAGATCGGGGAAGAGATACGGGACCTGGGGCTTGAAGGCCAGATGCAGAAGAAAGGCACGCCTACGATGGGCGGCATCATCATCTTCATCGCCATCATGGTGTCCGTCCTGCTTTTCGCCGACCTCACGAACATATACACGCAGATATTGATCATCACCACAATCTGGTTCGCCGGTCTCGGATTCACAGACGACTACATCAAAGTGTTCAGACACAACAAGGAAGGCATGAGCGAAAAAGGAAAGCTCATCAGCCAGGTCCTTTTCGGGCTCGGCCTCGGCCTGACCGTATGCTTCAGTCCCGACATTGTCGTCAGGGAGAAGGTCCAGATCGGGGAAAACGGGACTGTGGCAGAATCGGTGTCAGCTGCCGGCAAGGCCACTGCATCGCAGACTCTCGACATAGATACCGAATTCCGGGTCAATTCGGGCGCGTGGAAAGAAGAGGATGTGGTGAAAAGCACCAAGACGACCATCCCTTTCATCAAGAACCATGAATTCGATTATGCCTGGCTCTCCCCGTTCAAAGGGGAATTAGGATGGTACTGCAAATGGGCGATATATGTACTCATGATAGTCTTCGTCATAACCGCATGTTCGAACGGCACCAATCTGACGGACGGGATGGACGGACTGACGACCGGGACCTCCACTGTCGTCGTGGCAGTTCTGGGTATTTTCGCCTACCTGTCAGGCAACATAATAAATGCAGAGTACCTCAATATCATGTACATACCGGGGACAGGAGAGATAGGTGTGTTCATGGCGGCCTTTGCAGGGGCACTGATCGGCTTCCTCTGGCATAACTCATATCCTGCACAGGTGTTCATGGGCGACACCGGGAGCCTGATGATCGGCGGGATAATCGGAGTGTGCGCCATCCTGATCAGGAAGGAACTGCTTCTTCCGGTATTGTGCGGTGTCTTTCTTGTGGAGACGCTGTCGGTCATGATCCAGAGGTCTTATTTCAAATTCACGAAGAAAAGATACGGTGAAGGAAGAAGGGTGTTCAAGATGACGCCTCTGCATCACCATTTCCAGAAGGAAGGGATACAGGCATTGATCACAAAACCCGCAAGGGCATTGCCCGAGGCGAAGATTGTGGTCAGGTTCTGGATTGTAGAGGTGATTCTGGCCGTTCTGACGGTTGCCCTTCTCAAAGTCAGATAACGTTTAAATATTGGACGATATGAAAAGGATTGTAGTTCTGGGCGGAGGAGAAAGCGGTGTCGGAGCCGCAGTGCTGGCTAAAGTCAAAGGGTTCGATGTATTCCTGTCGGACAAGGGGAAGATAGCGGACAATTATGTTGCCGAACTTGAGAAATGGGATATCCCGTTCGAGTGCGGACAGCATACCGAATCTCTGATCCTGAACGCCGATGAAGTGATAAAGAGCCCCGGAATACCGTCCACTGCCCCCATGGTCGAGAAGATAGCGGAAAAAGGGATAGGCATCATCTCGGAAATAGAGTTTGCGGGGAGATATGACAAGGCGCGGAAAATCTGCATCACCGGCAGCAACGGAAAGACCACGACGACTTCACTCATCTATCATCTGCTGAAGAATGCCGGACTGAACGTGGGGCTCGGAGGCAACATCGGGAAAAGCTACGCTCTGCAGGTCGCCACGGAGCATTACGACATATATGTACTTGAACTCAGCAGTTTCCAGCTGGACAACATGTATGATTTCAAGGCGGACATCGCCATAATAACGAACATAACCCCGGACCATCTCGACAGATATGACCACAAACTCGAGAATTATGTCAGGGCGAAGTTCCGCATCACCCAGAACATGGAGAAGGACGACTGCTTCATATTCTGCTCCGATGACGAAATCACGATAAACCACCTGAACAGGATAGTGATAAAGGCAAAGCAGCTTCCGTTCACCCAGAAAGGCGAAGTCAGGGAAGGTGCATTCGTCAGGGACGACAAGATGATCGTGAGGTACAATGACAGCGAATGCGACATGTTCCTTCAGGAACTCGCTCTCGGCGGCAAGCACAATGTCTACAATTCCATGGCGGCAGCCATCGCAGGGAAGGTCATGGACATAGACAATCAGACCATCCGGGAGGCACTGGCCTCTTTCCAGGCTGTAGAACACCGGCTTGAAAAGGTATTGAGCATAGGAGACGTGCTGTACATCAATGACTCGAAAGCCACGAATGTGGATGCTGCCTGGTATGCGCTTGAATGCCAGACGAGACCGGTGGTCTGGATTGTGGGAGGCACCGACAAGGGGAATGACTACACTCCCCTGCTCCAGCTCGCGAAAGAGAAAGTCAAGGCCATAATATGCATGGGGATAGACAACAGGAAGATACACGAGGCCTTCTCTGATGTTGTCCCTGAAATGCACGATGTGACCTCAGCCGACGCTGCGGTCAAGCTTGCAAGCAACATCGCGGTACCGGGAGATGTGGTCCTGCTGTCACCGTGCTGCGCAAGTTTCGACCTGTTCAGGAACTATGAAGACAGAGGCAGACAATTCAAGGACGCAGTGAGGAATCTTTAGATGGAACAAGGAGAAAAAAAGAGTTTCTGGAACTTCCTTGACAATTTCAAGGGAGACAAGGTGATATGGATGATCGTACTTCTGCTCATCCTCATATCGCTTGTCACTATCTTCGCCTCCGCGTCAGGACTTGCCAAAGGCGACACCACGAGGCTGGACATATTCTTCTCGCAGTTCAAGCTGGCATGCGCAGGACTTGCAATCATTGTCATATGCTACAACATCCCGGGGATAGGCTTCATCCGCAGATTCTCAGCTACAGGTTTCCTTGTATCCTTCATCCTGCTTTTCTGTCTCATAGCAGGGTTCGGCACCATAAATCTGAACGGGGCCGAAAGGGCGCTGGAAATAGGCGGGCTGCAGATATACATCTTCGAAGTGATAAAAGTGGCCATGGTCATGTATCTGGCCTGGGCGATAGACGCCTATAAAAGGGATGCCTTCAGACTGCCGAAAGCCCTCGCCATACTCTCCCCGAAACTGGAATTCCTGGACAGGCCCCTCTCGAAAAGGGTGCTCTACATCTACCTGCCGATAATGATCGTGCTTGTCGGCATGTTCAAAGGCGGGATATCGAGTACACTGTTCACCGGGCTGATAATGTTCCTCATGATCCTGATAGGCGGAATGCCTGAAAAGGAGATTTTCGGGGCGCTCGGGATAGGATGCTGCTTCATAGGACTGTTCGTGGGTCTGTATTTCGCCTCGAACGGGGAAATGTTCTCACGTATCGGGACAGGGATAAACAGGCTCACTCTGCACAAGGAGTACCGGATCATTGAAGAAGAGAACATGCGTCAGGCCATGGAAGAAGCCAGAGGCGAGACTCATGTCTGGTCGGATGAATACAGGGAGGCAATAGACAAGATACGACAGCCTGAAAGTGCAAAACTGGCCGTAAAGGAAGGAGGCCTGATCGGGAAAGGCCCCGGGAACAGCACGCAGAAATATTCAGTGTATGCGATATTCAGCGACTACATATACTCGTTCATCATAGAGGAATACGGACTCGTCGGGGCGATTATCGTGCTTATACTGTATGTAAGCCTGCTGGCCAGAGGGTCGCTCATAGTGGAGCTTTGCGATACATGCTTCGCGAAGACAGCCGTCGCCGGTCTCGTGCTGCTGATCACGGGACAGGCATTCATGCACATGATGATCAACGTGAACATAGGACCTCTGACCGGACAGACCCTGCCGATGATAAGCCATGGAAGCAGTTCATTCCTGTCTTTCAGCGTGGCATTCGGAGTGCTGCTTTCCATAAGCAGGCTTGCCAAGAAAAACATGGATGCAAAAATAGCCGAGATGCAGGAAACTGCAGTGACGCCTGAAGAAGGGCTGATACCGGATGGAACGGAGGCGGAAAATGAAGACGGATATGGAGAAGAACAGTAAAAGGCCGTTGAGGGTAATCATCAGCGGAGGAGGGACAGGAGGCCACATATTCCCTGCCCTTTCGATTGCGGACAAACTGAAGGAGACGGATCCCGAAACAGAAATCCTGTTCGTGGGGGCGGAAGGACGGATGGAGATGGAAAAGATCCCTGCTGCAGGATACTGGATTATCGGTCTTCCCGTGGCGGGACTGCAGCGCAGGCTGTCGGTCTCGAATCTCCTGCTTCCATTCAAGCTGATCCGCAGTCTCAGGCTCGCCGCCAGGATCATAGACGGATTCAAGCCGGACATTGCGGTAGGTGTGGGAGGCTATGCCAGCGCTCCCCTCCTCTGGTGCGCCGGGATGAAGCATATCCCGACATTGATTCAGGAACAGAACGGATTCGCCGGGCTGACGAACAAGATACTCGGGAAGAAGGCCGCCAGAATATGCGTGGCATACGACGGGATGGAAAGATTCTTTCCGGCAGACAGGATAGTGAAGACGGGCAATCCGATACGCAAGGACATAGTACCCGGCACCCCGGAAATGAAAGCGGAGGCTGTCTCTTACTATGGACTTGACCCTGAGATGAAACATATCTTCATTGTGGGCGGAAGTCTCGGCAGCAGGACATTGAACCGCTCAATGATGAAATGGATATCCGACGGCTGTCCCGGAGGAGAAGGAGTGGAAGTCATCTGGCAATGCGGGAAATACTACAAGGATGAAGTGGACAGGTTCGCTGCCGGAGCCGGAGACAGGATGAAACACATACACCATTACGACTTCATAAAGAGGATGGATCTGGCATATGCCATAGCGGACGTGGTGGTATCGCGTTCGGGGGCAAGCTCTGTTTCCGAACTTTGCGCAGCCGGCAAGGCCGTGATATTCGTCCCTTCCCCTAACGTGGCGGAAGACCATCAGACACACAATGCCATGGCCCTTGTCAGGAAAGATGCCGCCCTTCTCGTGAAGGACGGGGATGCCGATACTGAACTTATGCCGCTGGCTTGCGGCCTTGTAAAGGACAGCGGCAGAAGGGAAGCCATGGAGAGGAACATCCTCGGACTTGCAAGAAGGGATGCGGCGGCAGACATAGTAAAGGAGATATACGGAATAGTGAAATGACCTTATTGTTATGGGGAAATACGGCAACATATATTTCATCGGAATCGGCGGCATAGGCATGAGTGCCATTGCAAGATACTTCAAGTTCAAAGGCTGCAAGGTGTCAGGATACGACAGGACGCCCTCGGAACTTACTGCTGAACTCGAAAAGGAAGGGATTCCGGTACACTATGAAGACAACACGGATTTCATTCCGGAGAATCCGGCAGACACTCTGGTCATCTACACTCCTGCCATTCCGAATGACATGGGAGAACTGGCCTATGTCCGGGAACACGGATACAAGGTCCTCAAAAGATCCCGTATCCTCGGGGAGATCACGGACGGGCAGAAATGCCTTGCAGTGGCCGGGACGCACGGGAAGACCACTACGAGCACTCTTCTGGCACATATCCTCGAAGACAGCGGAGAAGGCTGCTCGGCATTTCTCGGAGGGATATCCAGAAACTACGGGACCAACCTGCTGACCTCAACAGGTGACACAGTGGTGGCGGAAGCGGATGAATTCGACAGGTCATTCCTTCAGCTGCATCCCGAGATTGCGGTCATAACGGCCATGGATGCGGACCATCTCGACATCTACTCCGATCTCGGGCATGTAAGGGAAGCCTTCAGGGCCTTTGCATCGCAGGTTAAAGGGACCGTGATAAAGAAATACGGGCTGGAGATAAGCCGGGATGATACCGGAGCGGAAATACTCACCTATGCCTACGATGATGCCAGGGCGGACTTCCATGCGGAAAACATACGGAAGGACGGATGCGGATATTTCACCTTCGATCTGGTCTGGCCTGGAGGCGTCATGAAGGACTGCACTGTGGGTGTACCCGGCTGGGTGAATGTGGAGAACGGCATAGCCGCTGCAGCTGCAGCATTGACCTCCGGGATCAGTCCGGAAAGCATCAGCAAGGCAATGGCATCATTCAAAGGAGTAAAAAGACGCTTTGAAATCCATTACAACAGGCCGGGACATGCCTACATAGACGACTATGCCCATCATCCTGCCGAAATCGCGGCTGCAATAAGTTCCATCAGGGACATCTTTCCGGGACGGAGGCTCACGGCCGTGTTCCAGCCACACCTTTACACCAGGACAAGGGACTTCGCGGAGGGCTTTGCAGAGGCTCTTGACAAGGCTGACAGGCTGATATTGCTTGACATTTATCCTGCAAGGGAGGAACCTCTCCCCGGAGTGACATCAGCAATCATTTTCGAGAAGATGAAGATGGCCGACAGGATAATGATCCGCAAGGAAGAACTTATGGATACGCTTGAAAAAGAGGACCTCGACATCATCGCCACTTTCGGGGCCGGAAACATAGACCGGTTCACTGAGCCGATAACGGAAATGATGGAAAGACGCTACGGGAAATGAAAACTGCCGGCACCATAATAAAGACCTCGGCCGGACTGGCCGCCACAGCCGTCATCCTGATATGCGTGATGGCCTCCGGAGCCGTGAGCAATGCCGCCAGGAACAGGACCTTGTGTTCCGGCATCTCCGTCGTAATCAAGGACAGCACCGAGAGCAGGTTCGTATCAGGTTCCGACATCATCGGATATATCTCGGAAGAATACGGGAAAACCACGGGGCTGCCTGTCCGCGACCTCGACCTGAAGAAAATGGAGAAGATACTCGACTCCCAGAGCGCGGTGCTGAAAAGCGAAGCCTATTGCACGAAAGACGGCATCCTGCATATCGGCATAACACAGAGAAAACCTGTGATGCGTTTCCAGAAGAACGGGGCAGGATTCTACGCGGACCTGAACGGCTACATTTTCCCGATGGAGCCGGGAAAGGCAAGCTATGTGGTGGTGATAGACGGGAATATCCCTCTTGATCCGGACAAGGCAGGAAAAGGCAGATCCGTGACCGGAAAAGAAAGGCAATGGCTGGACAGGATAACGGATGTCGTCTCTTACATGGAAAGCCACAGCGTCTGGGCTGACGACATTGTACAGATACATGTATTGGAGAACGGTGACCTGGTGCTCATCCCACGGGAAGGACGGGAGAAATTCATCTTCGGGAAACCGGTAAAGGTCAACGAGAAATTCGCCCTTATGGAATGCTACTATTCCAGCATAGTCCCTGCCAAAGGAAAGGACGCCTACAGGACGGTCGACATACGGTATGACGGACAGATAATATGTAAATGAACAGTATATTATGGAAGACAGACACATTGTTGCCATTGACCTTGGGTCATGCAAGACCGCTCTTGCGGTGGCGAAGATCAACGAGGACGACATACAGGTGATTTATTACAAGGAAATCCCTTCCGCCGGCATCAGGAACAGCTATGTGTTCAATTCGATGAAAGCCAGCAAGCCGATAAAGGAGCTGATAGACGATGCGGAGCATGAACTGAACATCAGGATCACTCAGGCTGTCATAGGAATGCCGAAATACAGGATAAGGCAGGAGACCAACCAGGCGCAACTGAGCGACCTGAATCCCGAGGAGTGCATCACGGACGAAGACGTGAATTGTCTGAAGACGGCTGCACTGGAGACATATCCGCTCGAAAACCCGAGAAGCGACGAACTTTTCGGGGCTGTAGCCCAGTCCTTTTCGACAGGTGAAGACTTCCAGTTCGTGGAAAGCGACATCATAGGGATGCCGAGCGAAGTGCTTGAAGGGAATTTCAAGATTTTCATAGGGAAGAAAAGTGCATTGCACGCCATAGATGTGGCTTTCAATAATCTCAAGGTGGGGATTGCCAAGAAATATTTCACTCCCGACACCCTGGCCAAAGCCGTGCTTACGTCTTCCGAGATGGAGAACGGCGTAGCCTTGATCGATTTCGGAGGAGGCGTGACTTCCGTCTCGGTCTATTACGGGAACATAATGAGACACTATGCCTCGATACCGTTCGGCGGAGCTTCAGTCACATCCGACATCAAGACAGAATGTCTGATCTCCGATTCTCTGGCCGAAAATATAAAGCTTGCCTTCGGTGCATGCATGCCGGACAAGCTGCAGAACCTGAGCGAGAAGATTATCCAGATAAACAGCGGGAACAATTCACCGAACAAACAGCTTCCTGTGAAATACCTGTCCGAGATCATAACCTACAGGGTAAAGGAGATAATGGAAGCCATAATGTACGAGATAGAGCAGAGCGGATTTGCAGACAACCTGAGGAACGGGATTGTCCTGACCGGAGGTGGAGCGAATCTCACGAATTGCGCGAATTACATCAAGGAACTGTCCGGATACAATGTCAGGACAGGGTATCCGAAGCACCTTTTCTCGGCGATAGGCTGCGAAGGGGTCTACGAGACCGATGCCGCCGTCACCATCGGGCTGATACTGGCGGCGAAGGCGGACAAGATCCGCGACTGCATTCTTGGCGAAAACACGGTGAAGGTAGGAGGCACCGTAACCTTCGTGGAGGAAGACAGCACATCCGCAACAGAAGAAGACACACAGGATACAGCCGTGGAATCCGGTGAAAATGCCGGGAAAGACGTTTCCGATCCTGAACTTTGGGACCCGGGCGAGATAGAGACAAAGCCGAAAGAGCCGGTAAAGAAAGAGAAGAAGGAAAAAGACAAGACCCCGAAACCATCCAGGACGATAACCTGGCTCAAGACGCTTTTTGACGACATCAAGAAAGAAAACGCATAAGACACTGATATCATGGACGACGACAAGACACCTCTGAACTGGACACCGGGACATTCCATAATAAAAGTCATAGGAGTGGGCGGCGGCGGATGCAATGCCGTGACCTACATGTACAACCAGGAGATACAAGGCTGCGACTTCATAGTGTGCAACACCGATTCGCAGGCCCTCATGAAGAGTACGGTACCTTCCAAGCTGCAGCTCGGGAAAGGGCTCGGTGCAGGCACCGACCCTGTAAAAGGCCGCAATGCAGCACTTGAAGCCGAAGCGGACATCACATCCACCATCCTCGACACAGGAACAAAGATGCTGTTCATAACCGCAGGCATGGGAGGAGGCACCGGGACAGGGGCAGCCCCCGTGATAGCGGACATGGCAAAAAAACGCGGCATCCTGACCGTGGCCGTAGTGACTCTTCCTTTTATAGGTGAAGGCAATGAAGCCATGTCCAAGGCCATAGACGGGATACACGAGCTGGAGAAATGCGTGGACAGCATGCTTATCATAAACAACGAGAAGCTCTACGAATGCTACGGTGACCTTCTCATACACGAAGCCTTCCCCAAAGCCGATGAAGTGCTTGCCACAGCCGTGCGCGGAGTCCTGGAGATCATCACTACGGGAGGCTACATCAACGTGGATTTCGAAGATGTCAGCAAAATGATGAGGAACAGCGGGATGGCACTGATGGGATGCGGCAGCGGGAGCGGGGAAAACAGAATCCAGGATGCGATAAAGGAGGCTCTGGAGTCACCCCTGCTGAATGATTTCGACCTTAAGACGGCCAAGAACGTGCTGATAAACATTACAGCCGGCAAGAACGACAAGGGGCTGCTGATGCGCGAACTCGACACCATCAACGAGAAGATCAACGAATACACCGGCAATGCGAACAATTTCAAGCGGGGGATAATATACGATGAAAGGCCTGAGACCGGAGACAGGATAAGCATCACGATCATTGCCACGGGATTCAAGATGAACATGCTCAGCAACATAACCAACATCAACCTCGGGAACATCATCATGATAGACAACGATTTTGTCTATGACCGCAAGGCTTCCAAGACCGAAGGGGAAATCGAGCTTCCGGAAGGCCAGGGGAACATCAAGATAGGCTTCAACGACAGCAGCAATGTCAGGAAATTCCACTTCGGGCAGGATGAGGTCCCGGCCCTTATCGTAGAAGAAGGTCAGAGCATAAGCGCACTCGAGTCGGTAGCTGCGATAAGAAGAGCATTGAAAAAAGAAAATTGATATCTTTGCAATCTGGTTTTTAACGAAAGAATATGGACAGAAAGACAAGAGTCAGGTTTGCACCGTCCCCTACAGGACCGCTGCACATGGGAGGCGTAAGGACTGCATTATACAATTACCTCTATGCAAAGCAGCACGGAGGCGATTTCATCATAAGGATCGAGGATACGGATTCACACAGGTTCGTCCCGGGAGCGGAACAATATATCATAGAAGCCCTGAACTGGTGCGGAATCATACCTGACGAGGGCGTGGACAATGAAGGACACGTGGTGGAGACTCCATCCGTGAGACATCCTCATGCCCCTTACAGACAATCCCAGAGACGGAGCATATACCGGAAATATGCGGAAGAACTGGTGGAGAAAGGCTTCGCCTACTACGCCTTCGACACCGCTGAGGAACTTGCTGCGAAAAGGGAGGAGATGGAGGCTCGGAAGGAGACCTTCATATACAACCATATCACGAGAAAATCGCTGAGGAACTCGCTTTCGATGCCGGAGAGCGAATGGAAACCCCTTTTAGAGACACATACCGACTGGACCATCCGCTTCAGGATGCCCGAAGACCGGGTGGTGAAGATGGATGACCTTATCAGAGGCCATATCGAGGTCAATACAGATACGCTTGACGACAAGGTACTCTGGAAACGGGCCGACGAACTTCCGACCTACCATCTGGCCAATATCGTGGATGACCACCTGATGGAAATCACGGAGGTGATCCGCGGGGAGGAGTGGCTTCCGTCTCTGCCTCTGCATTACCTGCTTTACGAAGCATTCGGATGGGAGGACACACAGCCGCGTTTCGCACATCTTTCGCTGCTTCTGAAACCGGACGGGAAAGGAAAGCTCAGCAAGAGGGACGGCGACAGGCTCGGTTTCCCTGTGTTCCCGCTGAAATGGACGAACGCGGAAGGCGAAGTGTCGAGAGGATACAGGGAAGACGGCTATTTTCCCGAGGCTTTTGTGAACATGCTGGCCATGCTTGGCTGGAATCCGGGAGATGACAGGGAACTGTTCACGCTGGAAGAGCTTGTCGAAGCCTTTTCGCTGGAGCGTGTGATCAAGTCCGGGGCAAGATTCAACCCTGACAAGGCGAAGTGGTACAACAAGGAATATCTTCGAATGAAATCCGATGACGAGCTTACGGACCTGTTCATCCCTGTGCTGGAAAGCCATGGAATGCAGATAGTCGGATGTCCGAAATGCGCCCTGACTGCAGGTGCAGAGGTGACTGTGCAGGGAGCCGATTTCAAGAACCGCATATTCACCAGGGATTATGTTCGTAGAATCGTATCCCTGATCAAGGAAAGGGCTGCTTTCGTGGCTGATTTCTGGGATATAGCCTCATATCTGTTCACGGCACCGTCTTCGTACGCAGAAAAGGACGCCGCAAAGTTCTGGAAAGAGGAGAATTACTCACTTGCCTTCAAGGTAGCGGACTTCATCATGGATTTCACTGGCGGATTCACCAAAGATTCCCTCGAAGGGCCGCTCGAAGAGTATATCAGGGAGAATGGATGGCCGATGGGCAAGGTGATGAACTGCCTGAGGCTGGCTCTGGTCGGAGCTTCCAGCGGGCTTGGCATTGCAGATATCGTGACGCTCATCGGCAAGGATGAACTGGCACGTCGGATCGCCGACATCAAAGCCGCCCTGCTTCAGTAACGTTACCCCTATCGCTATTGCGACAGCCCCTAAGGAGGGTGAACTCAAAAGGAGGAGTTTCAAGGCTTGCGAAGATGAGAAAACCGCAGTGTACTGGTGTACATGAGGATTTTCGAATCAAGCATAACGCAGAAAATGCCCTTTTGAATCGCCCTCTTCAGTAAGTCATGGTCATATCTACGGGAACGCATATAATGAAATCAGCGCGTCCCCTGTTCTCGTCATCGAGCCGGCGGATCTTGTCCTGACGTACGCAACATACGGTCATGACGGTTCTGCCCGGGCAGTATTGCTCAAGATACGGGATGATGCCCCCGTGGAAATCGGAATGGAAATTACCGTTGTAATGAATGAATTTCCTGCCGGGATTTCTTGAAATCGACCAGGCCATGGTAGCGTCTTTCAGAGCCTGAGCCTCTGCGAAATAGCTTTTCTTTCCGTCATTGCCGCCGCTGACAAGCTGCATGAAACCGAACATGGCTTCATTCCCAGAGGACGGTTCGAATGCTATCGGAAGCGGGGCCATCAATGCCCTGGCTTCATCCGACAGGGTCTCCAAGGCCTCGAGCCCGTTATCCTTCACAAAAGATGCATAGCGCCTCGGCACATTCGTGGCGATGAACTTCAGGCCATGTTCGCGCGCGAATGAAACAAGCGGGTAATAGTCCGTATAGTAATTGTCCCACAGCTTGACTTCGCTCTCGAACTTGTCGGAGGATATGAGTCCCGAGACATATTCGTCCACAAGGAGCTGGCTGTCGGTCTCGAACATTTCCGCGCCGAGGACAAGACCGTCTCCTGCTTTCCCGTATATGTCCTTGGTGATTTCGTATTCGAGCCAATGTGCAATCGGGCAGTTGTGTGTCTCCCCCAGGAAGATTATGTCCGATTTGGCAAGGGCTTTCAGCATCGTGCCGTAATCGGCCGGCTTGCCGTCGGATGTGAATATGGAATACGCAGGTTTCTCCTGGGCGACGGCTGCCGTCTGGAAAGCTGCCATAAGAATCGCTATTGCTGTCAGTATCTTTTGCATTGCATATGTAAATTATAACGTCAGTTCGACGAATTTATGTTGTTCAGCACCCGGGAATTCGTCGAACAGCCGTTAAGGATTTCTTCGAAATCCAGTTATCTTAAACCCCAGTCGCTGTAGCGACCCTGCTCACTTTCGAATGTCTATCGGACATTCTCATGAACCGTTCACGACTTTTCAAGGGGCGCCACCCCCATTTCTGCTCGCTCTCGAACGGCCTCC
>CALVDT010000008.1 GCA_944326385.1 uncultured Bacteroidales bacterium
GGAGGCCGTTCGAGAGCGAGCAGAAATGGGGGTGGCGCCCCTTGAAAAGTCGTGAACGGTTCATGAGAATGTCCGATAGACATTCGAAAGTGAGCAGGGTCGCTACAGCGACTGGGGTTTAAGATAAACGGATTTCGAAGAAATCCTTAACGACTGTTCGACGAATTCCCTGGAGCTGAGCAACATAAATTCGTCGAACTGACGTTAATTACTTGTTTACGGTGAAAATGAGGCAAATTTCCTTGTCCGGCGGTACATTTGACAGGAGAATTCTGTACCTTGCATGAAGTTTCATATTGACGGCAGGATAAGATGTCATGGAAAATTCCGGAAACATACTACATATAAAGAACATGGTCTGCAACAGATGCATTGCGGCTGTGGATGGTTTGCTGAGAAAGGGCGGTCTTCATCCCGTATCTGTCACTCTCGGGGTGGCGGTGGTTGAAGAGCCGCTGGACAAGGACATGCGTGAGGGACTTGCAGAGAAACTTGCTGCTCTCGGATTTGAACTTCTGGATGACAGGAAGGACTGTACCGTGGATGAAATCCGGACTGAAGTGATCCGCCTGGTCCATTACGGGCATACCGAGATCAGACAGAATCTCTCCAGTTATCTTTCCGGAAGAATGGGCAGGGATTACAGCTATCTGAGCAAGCTGTTTTCCGAAGTGACCGGCACTACCATAGAAAAATATTTCATAGCCCAGAAAATCGAGAAGGCCAAGGAGCTGCTGGCCTACGGCGAGATGTCCCTCGACGAGATAGCTGACGCACTCGGCTATTCAAGTTCCGCATATCTGAATTCCAGATTCAAGAGTATCACAGGCATGACTCCAGGACAGTTCAGGAAAATGACCCGCAACACGCGCAAGCCTTTGGATGAAGTATGAGGCATAATCTTGTAAAAAGTCTCCATAATTCCATAATTTTCTCAGGGAAGGGATATGTAATTTTGCGCCAATAAGATCGATGGTTATGGACAAGACATTGAAAGACAATTTTCCTGTGCTCGGAATGAGTTGTGCCGCATGTGCCTCCAGGGTGGAGAAGACGATTTCCAGACAGCCTGGAGTGGTCGAAGCATCGGTGAATTATGCATCGGCTACCGTAAATGTGGAATACTGTCCGGAGGAATGCTCTCCGGAATCGCTTCGGAAAGCAGTACAGGATGCCGGTTATGATCTTGTCATCGGCCATCCGGAGGATGAAACGGAGAAGATAGGGAAAGTTCATGAGGAAAAGTTCCGGACATTGAAATCCAGGACAATATGGGCGGCAGCCCTTTCTCTTCCGGTTCTGGTCATCGGAATGTTTTTCATGGATATGCCATATGCCGGCATCATCTCCTGGGTGCTGTCGACCCCGGTCGTGTTCTGGCTTGGCCGAGGCTTTTATGTGAGTGCGTGGAAGCAGCTCAGGCACCGGTCTGCGAATATGGACACCCTGGTCGCGTGCAGTACCGGCATAGCTTACCTTTTCAGCGTATTCAATGTGCTTTTCCCTGATTTCTGGCTTTCGAGAGGCGTTGAACCTCACGTATATTTCGAGTCTTCAAGTGTGATCATAGCATTCATCCTTCTGGGCCGGCTGATGGAGGAACGGGCGAAAGGCAAGACTTCGGGGGCGATAAGGAAACTTATGGGACTCCAGCCAAAGACCGTGACTGTGATCAAGGACGGAAAGACGGAAGTCGTGGACATACGTGATATCAGGCCGGGAGACATCATAGCCGTGCGGCCCGGAGAGCGTGTCGCAGTGGACGGGACTGTTACGGACGGTGCTTCGTATGTGGACGAAAGCATGTTGAGCGGAGAGCCTGTCCCTGTGGCAAAACAGCAGGATTCAAAAGTATTTGCAGGGACGATCAATCAGAAAGGGAGTTTCCGCTTCCGTGCAGACAGGACAGGCGCTGACACTCTTCTTGCAAGAATCATTGCCATGGTACAGGATGCCCAGGGAAGCAAGGCCCCTGTCCAGAAACTCGTGGACAAGGTGGCTGCCGTCTTTGTTCCCGTGATAATGGGGATTGCCGCGCTGTCCTTCGTGCTATGGATCCTGCTTGACGGTTCAAATGGATTTACACACGGGCTTCTGGCCATGGTGACGGTCCTGATCATTGCCTGTCCGTGTGCACTTGGCTTAGCTACACCTACGGCTATAATGGTCGGTATAGGGAAAGGCGCTGAACTCGGGATTCTGATAAAGGATGCAGAGAGTCTGGAGACGGCACGGAAAACGGATGTGGTGGTACTTGACAAGACCGGTACGGTGACTGAAGGACGGCCTGAGGTATCTGTCATGCACTGGACGGAAAATCCTGATGCAGGATTGGATTTACAGGCGATGAAGAACATCCTTTACAGTCTTGAACGGCAGTCTGAACATCCTCTTGCCGAAGCAGTGACAGATTATCTGGGCGGTTGCAGCGAGGTGGAGGTCTCCGGATTCGAGAGCATCATTGGAGCCGGGGTCAGAGGCTTCTGCGGAGAGTCATGTTATTTTGCAGGAAACAGGAAACTTATCGAGGATCATGGTATTGTCCCGGATAAGGACATGGACAGTGCGGCTGAAGGACTGGCTGCAGAGGCGAATACTGTAATCTGGTTTGCCGACAGCCGCAAGGTGTTGTGTGTGACAGGGGTGAAAGACAAGATAAAACCAGGCTCGGCCGCGGCGGTGGCGTCGCTTCTCAGCCAGGGGACAGATGTCTGGATGCTTACCGGGGATAACGCCCAGACAGCAGCGGCAGTGGCTTCCCGGACGGGGATTTCTCATTTCAAGGCAGGTATCCTGCCGCAGGACAAGGCCGGATTCATAAAGGGTCTGCAGGATGCCGGGCATACGGTAGCCATGGTCGGTGACGGCATCAATGACAGTGCAGCACTGGCACAGGCGGATCTTGGCATCGCCATGGGAAGCGGAAGTGACATTGCCATGGACGTGGCAGGAATGACAGTGATATCTTCGGACCTGATGAAAGTCCCTGTTGCGTTGGAACTCTCAAGGCAGACTGTCCGGACCATCAGACAGAATCTCTTCTGGGCATTCATCTATAATATGACAGGTGTTCCGATAGCGGCGGGGATACTTTACCCGATATGCGGATTCCTTCTGAACCCGATGATAGCCGTAGCTGCGGTGGCATTCAGCAGTGTGAGTGTCGTAACCAACAGTCTCAGACTCGGAAACCGGAGAATCGCATTGTCTGCCGCCGGACGCGATAAGAAAGAAGAACAGGTCAAAAGCAATAAAATCATGAAAAAGGAATTCAAAGTGGAAGGGATGATGTGCAACCATTGCCGGATGCATGTGGAAAAGGCGCTGAATGCGCTTGATGGAGTGAAAGCCGAGGTTACCCTTGACCCGCCTGTGGCTTCGGTGGAATTTACCGGGGGCAAGGTGTACACTCTTGCAGAACTTCAGCGGCAGGTTTCCGGCGAGGCAGGAGAATATATTCTCGGCGAATAAGGTGTCAGCTGCCGCCCCGATATGAAGATGCGCAGTCAGAATAAGCTTTTGAAGATGGTCCAGGACGGGCTGCCCATGTCTCTCGGACAGCAGCTCCGCCTTACCGTAGAGCTGAGTATCCCGGCCATAATCTCGCAGATTTCCTCCATATTGATGCAGTTCATAGATGCATCGATGGTAGGAAGTCTTGGTGCCGAAGCTTCGGCATCCATAGGCCTTGTGTCTACAACCACGTGGCTGTTTGCCGGGATATCCGTGGCCTGTGCCACCGGATTCTATGTCCAGGTATCGCATCTTCTGGGCTCGAAGGACACGGTGAACGCCCGCAGCGTGTTGAGACAGTCTCTGGTGTCTGTGCTCATATTCAGTCTCGTGGTCTGCGCTGCCGGATGTGCCTTGAGCTGGCCGCTTCCGCGATGGCTTGGAGGAGAGGAAGCCATAAGGCATGACGCATCGATGTATTTCCTGATATTCATGCTGTCACTGCCGGCACTACAGCTGAACATGCTTGCAAGCGGGATGTTGCGCAGCAGCGGGAACATGGTGACTCCGAGCATGCTGAATGTGCTGATGTGTCTGCTCGACGTAGTATTTAACTTCTTCCTTATCTTCCCGACCAGGACATTTGACTTCATAGGGATGGAGGTGACTGTGCCCGGAGCTGGATTAGGAGTGACAGGTGCAGCCCTCGGTACGGCATTCGCCTCGATAGCCGTCGCTGCCATGCTTCTGTATTCGCTTTGCGTCAAGTCTCCGGAACTGAATCTGGTGCAGGAAAAGGGAAGTTTCAGACCTACGCGCAATTGTCTGAAGAATGCAGTGGGCATAGCTCTTCCGATGGGCTGTGAACGGATAATCATGTGCGGGGCGCAGATCATGTCCACTGTCATCATCGCCCCGCTCGGCACTGTCGCGATTGCGGCGAATTCATTTGCCATTACGGTGGAAAGCCTGTGCTATATGCCGGGGCACGGTGTGTCGAATGCCGCCACTACCCTTGTAGGACAGAGCATCGGAGCCCGCAGACGTGATCTGACATGGCGTTTTGCCCATATTTCAGTGCTTATGGGTATCGCTGTCATGACTTTGATGGGGGTGGTGATGTATGTTACCGCCCCGTTCATGATGGGAATCATGACACCTGATGCCGCAGTGCAGGAACTTGGAGCCAGGATTCTGAGGATAGAAGCCTTTGCCGAGCCGATGTATGCAGCTTCAATCGTCGTTTACGGAGTATTCGTCGGGGTAGGGGATACTCTGGTGCCGAGCATCATGAATCTCGGAAGCATCTGGGCCGTCCGTCTGACACTTGCTGCTGTCCTCGCACCTCGTTTCGGCCTTGAAGGTGTCTGGATAGCCATGTGTGTCGAGCTGTGCTTCCGCGGCCTTATCTTCCTGATACGGCTTTACCGGAAAAAATGGCTCAAATGATATGCTTCGCTTATCTCAGCCGCACAGGGATGGAATCGTTCTTCTCCCAACGTGAACAGAGCTGCCGGCAAGGCTGGATTTTCAGGGATGTATTCCGGAAAATACATTATTATGACAATATCGTACATATCCACTGCAACGTTTTCTTGCCGATGCGCATCTATAAGGCGTGTTTGATTAATAATAGGAAACGTTATGAGAGAATTGATGCTGGAAATACTGAAGAGAGTCGGAGCATTGCTTGTCGTGGCTTTTGTTCTCTCTTCGTTTGTCTTGTTCTCTTAGAGACGATCTGCAACTTCTGATACATTTGCTTTGATGGTGGCCTGAACGGATTCAAGGTCACCATCACTGTTTTCAGCACCACATTATCCGATATTTTGTTATTTTTGAGAAAAATATGACTAACTCTCAACCGTTGACATGAAATACGATGTTTTTATATCTTATTCCAGTCTGGACCAGAAAGTGGCGGAGGGCGTGTGTGCATATCTGGAGCAGCACAGGATACGATGTTTCATTGCATACAGGGATATTCCTAAAGGAGTGGTGTGGGCAAAGTACATCGTCGAGGCACTTGAAGAAAGCCGGATGATGGTCGTTGTCTTTTCTGACAGTTTCAATTGTTCAGACCAGGTGGACCGGGAGATTGAACTGGCCTCAGAGGAAAAGAAGCCCATTTTGACTTTCCGCATCACAGACGAGGCTTTCAAAGGTGCAAAGAAGTATTATCTCAAGAATCTCAACTGGATAGACGCTTTTCCTGAACCGGCGAAGTCTTTCGGCAGTCTATGTGAAAATGTGATGAAACTGCTCGGCATGAAAGACGGGGGAAATGAGCCGGATAATCCTGTATCCCATGCTGCGGACCACGGACAAGAAGCCGGACATGAAGCCGGAGTCGATGAATCTGAGGAAATTTCCAGCTGCCGCAGGGCGGCTGAGAGGGGAGATGTCCGCGCCCAATACCGTCTTGGTATCAGTTATTATTATGGCAAAGACGTCAAGACAGACATGTCGCAGGCGGCCTATTGGTTCAGGAAGGCTGCCGACCAAGGCTATGCTGCCGGACAGTATGGCCTGGGGAATTGCTATTACAATGGTTACGGCGTGGAGAAGAATCTGTCTTCAGCTGTCAGTCTGTTCATGAAGGCGGCAGCGCAGGGGAATGCTACGGCGATGCATCATCTGGGTATTTGCTATGAGAACGGCAGCGGAGTCCGGCAGGATCATTCGCAGGCGGTCTATTGGTATCGTAAAGCGGCCGATACCGGTGATGCTGAAGCTCAGGACAGGATGGGTTATTGCTGTTATTATGGAATAGGAGTTCGAACCGATAAGGTTCAGGCTGCGGAATGGTACAGGAAAGCGGCTGCAAGCGGGCTCGCTCATTCGCAAGTGAATCTGGGACTGTGTTATGAATACGGTTATGGCGTTACGGCCGACAGGTCAAAGGCAATATACTGGTACCGCAAAGCTGCCGCCCAAGACGATGCAGATGCCCGGAATGCCCTGTCCCGTCTCGGCGAAACGCTGTAGGCAAAAGATGATGAATATTGTCGCGAAGATGATTGATATTGTCGTGAAGAATATTTTTATTATACATTAATGATTACTAAATGTTATACCTAAATTGATTTTTGTATGCAATGGCAGCCACCATAAGCCTGTTAAAGAGGGCATCACCTAAGAACCGTCTGTTGAATTTCCAGCAGAATTCATTCAGATAGTT
>CALVDT010000009.1 GCA_944326385.1 uncultured Bacteroidales bacterium
GCCCTTGCCGACAACCCCAGGTCTTCCAGCAATGCCGCTGTCTCGCGTCTGGCCTCCCTGGAAGATTTCCCTGCAATAAGCGCAGGAATCATGACATTTTCTTCGGCCGTAAATTCCGGAAGGAGATGGTGAAACTGGAAGACAAAACCTATTTTCGTATTGCGGAAAAGCGAGAGCAGCCGGCTGTTGAGCCTCAACACATCTATACCGTCTATCACAAGGGTGCCGGCATCCGGCCTGGAAAGAGTCCCGAGAATCTGCAGCAGCGTCGTCTTCCCGGCTCCCGACGCCCCCATTATGGACAGCACCTCCGACCTGCCCACCACCAGTCCTATCCCCTTCAGGACCTTCAGTTTGCCGAACGACTTCTCTATTCCTTTCGCTTCAATAATCGCTTCCATCACTATTCTTCATCGGTCAATATTCTGCAAAGATATAATTTTCAGACAAAGGCGGGCAATTTCCTGTAAATCGGCTATTCTACATATCATTCAATTGTTTTATATTTCTGATTCTGGCTATTTGGCTTATCCGGAATAGTCATTTGCAGTCTTGTCCCGATAAATGGAGCAACGTATTTTTTACGTACCCACCGCCGGTCGTTTACTCCCAACATATCCGCTATTTCACCTATACTCTTAGGAGATTTACAAAACTCAAACACCTTCTCTTGGGGTGTGACAAGACTTGACTTGGGGTGATTTTCATTCTGACTTGGGGTGAAATTGTCATTACTTGGGGGATAACTTGGGGTGCATGTATTGTCAACTTGAAATACCGGCTTATTTATTGTCTCTGACAATGATTGCCTGAACCATATTGTTAGATTGACAAATGGAGCGGCTACTCTTATTTCGGGGACAGGCAGTCCCTGCTCACTACAGCTTTTCATAATGAGTCCTATGCCTCGGCCCCAGGCTTCCATGGTACCGCGACGATAAAAAACATTTGCAATAGCAGGGTTAGCCGGAAGAGAACCTATTTGGTCATCCACGAAGTCCTGCCATGACATACCGGGCGGAAATGCCCCGGGATTTTGAAATACAATGCGATTATCATAGATAGCCAAACTTGGAGTTGTATTTTCAGCATTCCAGGAACGATGGCAAAGCATATTGATTGTCGCTTCTTTTATTGCTTCATATGGGACGGTCAACAAATCCTGTCTGAATTTACTGTCCATTCTTCCTGATAAATTCAAATGCTTCAAACAAAAGTCCATCACAGCATCATACTGTTCAAACAAGTTGCCTTCACAGACTGTCTGATCTCGGAACACTCTTTTGTCAACCCCTTCAAAACGGGCCAAACGGATTTTACATTGAGGATGTAATAAAGTCGGATCCTTGCCAAACAACACATTTGCAGCATTCAATATCATTCCGTCTTTTCTTGCCACTCCAAGTTTCATCATGATTTTCATCGGATCCTGCAATGTCATTGCCGAAGCATGAATTCTCCTTGAACCTATGCCGTCATGCAATGTCTGATACAACAATTCCGTATCCATGTCCTCAACTGAAATATCCGGGTTTGGAGTGTTTTCCCAACTAAATCGCCGGGGATTGCTAAGTTTCAGTCTTTCCTCATACATTTGTCTTGGCATCAACACAGTAGTGCTTTCTACTTTATAAAATGCCCTGCCGTCAAAAGAATAAGGCCCGTTCTTGAAATTGTTGGAATCAAAATAAATGGCAATAACATAATAGTCCGGCTTACCCGGCAGTTCTATATATTCAACTTCAACATCTATTGCCGGTTCAATCTTACGGAGAGCGTTTGCCACCTCCCGCCTTGTATTGTCAGTTACATTTTGCCCTATAATCTTCAATGATGGAGCGATGCCAAACATGAGCCAGCCACCATCAGAATTAAGAAAAGCACAAGCTGTCTCCATACCTTTACAGAGCTCGCCAGTTGTTTTCTTCAACTCCAAAGTCCGAGTTTCATCTTTGGCTATCAGTTGCTTTATATCTTCAATCGTTATCATAATCAAAATAACAGCACCTCCGACCTGCCCACCTCCAGTCCTATCCCCTTCAGGACCTTCAGTTTGCCGAACGACTTCTCTATTCCTTTTGCTTCAATAATCGCTTCCATCACTATTCTTCATCGGTCAATGTGGAACAAAGATAATGAATTAATTCCGTGCAATAAATGAAAGAGGGTGAGAAAACTCTCACCCTCAAACGCATTTTAAATAAAGAACTATGAATCGGCAGTCATCCGACCTTCACAGGCAAGCCGCCGTTTTTTTCATTAATAATCAGTCATTGTAGATGACACTTCCGAATCTGCCCGGCTGCAAACGGATCGGAGTCTGATGCAGCACCTTGACACTGCCGTCAATCAGCTGATTAGCCATCTTGATCCGACCTCCTGACTTGGAAGCAGGAGCGACTGCATCGGAAGCCCAGTCCGGATCCTGACCATATACAATGCGGTTAAATGCCCAGAATACCGGAGGGTCGATAGACCAGTTCGACCAATCATTCGGCTCATACGGGAAATTATAGTCAATATCATCGGATGATGACATGTCCGAATCCTGATCATTCACCATATAATTCGCTTCGAAACCGTCCGCAAAATCTATGAAACCTTTGGCATTATACGGATAGAATGTTATAGGCGAAAACTCGAACGTCCTGGAACCGTTGGAAAGAATCTGTACCTCCATACCGACATTCTTGCCTTCTGTCCGGCTGCCGTAAAGATATACCGGGAAATCAATTCCTCTCAACGAATTGATAAGCACCTCCGCAGCAGAAGCAGTATTCTCCGAACATATCACATGAAGTTCCGAGAGTCCGAGATCCGGTCCGACACCGATCTGATTTCCAGAACTTGACTCGTCACTGAACTCGAATGTCCATATCTGATTCTCCGCTGCCCTGTCTTCATTGAACCTCACATCCGCGAAAGTCTTCTGCAGGTTTGACGTACCGGCAATCGCCGAGGCCAGATAACGGCTCTGGTCAAGAGCACCTCCAGGACAGAAACGCAAGTCGAGAATCATATCTTCTATACCTGCATTCTTGAACTGGTTAAGGGCATCCACAAGAAATTCGTGCGCTCCCAAATCGAAACTTTCAAGCACCAAATACCCTATATTGAAAGTCTCCTCATAATCCTCCGGACTCTGGAGAAGAGCGAAGAAAAGGACAGGGTTATAGACGAACGAACCTGCAGTCACCGTAGCATTCCCGTCAATCGTCGTCTGGGTACTGTCTTCGAAGTTGGTCACGAATCTGAGATAATTCAGATCATACGTCCCCTGTGTCGAATAATAAAGTTCCTGCTGGAAAGCATAATAGTTCGTGGAAGTCAGCTGTGTGCCGTTAACGGCATATATCATATCTCCCCTTCTCAGGCCGGCTTTATATGCAGGAGAATCCTGATATACATAACCGACGACGAAAACTATCATATCATTTTCGTTGGAATATCTGATGGAATTCGTAGGACCGATGCCCAATCCTGTCATGGAATATGCCCTGGTCTGTACGCCCGGCGCCCTGGTAGATGTCACTTCATTTATATATGAATAGATATAACGTTCCCCGGCATTTCCATAAAGTTCCCTGTAAATACCGCCGTCCTCTATATTGACATCGCCGAGTTTCACGAGATTAGTGGAAAGGAATTCCGACCAGTTCACATTCAGATCAATGTCACCGTTTTCCGAAAGTTCAGTATATTCCTTGTTCCACAGATAATTGGCGCGAAGATAGGTGTCCATCTGAGTATTAAGGCCACGGCTGAACTGCGAATCTCCCTGAGCCTGCACAAGAGTACAAAGGAGCGTCCTTTCATAACCGCTGACTGTGACATATACATCCACGGAACGTTCGTCTCCCTGATTCTCTTCAATATACACTCTCACGGTCCCGCGCCCGGAAGAAGTATTATTGGTCTGGGAACCGAGTTGCGCCCAGTCCCCTCCGTCGGAAGTCGAGATTTCCGCTTCCCATGAAGATGCGGCATCAAATGAAATAGAGACAGTCTCGCCTGTGCCCAAAACCTTGTCCCCCTCCCACGGGTTCCTGATATTGCTGATTCCTCCGTCATCAGAACCGTTTTTTTCCTCCTTGGTACATGAAGATACGGCCACAGCGGATATGACCGCAGTTATAATAAAAATAATATTAAAGATTCTTTTCATCGTTGTTTTAAAATTCGTTCAATAATCTTTTCCTCACAGGCAAGTATTGTTGAATGAAAAATGGAGGAGTGAGCTTAACTCACGTCCGGTCCACTCCTCCATATCCGGTACGG
>CALVDT010000010.1 GCA_944326385.1 uncultured Bacteroidales bacterium
CTGCGGGTGGATGTCGACAAGATCAAGAGCTGCTGGGTCGGCGAAAGCGAGCAGAACATGAAAAAAATGTTCGACAGGTACCGCAGTATCTGCAAGGATTCTCCGCTTGCTCCGATTCTTCTTTTCAACGAAGCGGATGCCATTCTCGGCGTGCGCATGGAAGGGGCTACCCGCGCTGTGGACAAGATGGAAAATTCGATACAGAATATTATTCTCCAGGAGATGGAGTCCCTTGAGGGCATCATGATTGCCACGACAAACCTTACAGGGAATCTTGACGATGCTTTTGAGCGCCGCTTCCTTTACAAGATTCTGTTCAACCGGCCTACTGCCGAAGCCCGTTCCCGGATATGGCAAGCCATGCTGCCGTCATTGACGGAAAACGATGCGCAGACTCTTGCTTCCCGGTTTGATCTTTCCGGAGGAGAAATCGAGAATATTACCAGAAAATATGCGGTCAATGCCATCCTGTCGGGGCAAGACAACATTGACCTGCAGTCGATAATCGAAATATGCCGTAACGAACGCATTTCCAGCCTGTCTCGGACTAAAATCGGTTTCTGAAAACAATAGGCTTCGTATCAAAAACATTCAGAAACATTCAAAAATTTCAAAAACATTCAAAAACATTCTCCGTCAAGGTCCCTGATGTGGCAGAACGGGATATCCGTACCATCCTCGAACTGCAGAACCCCTTTGTCTGGCATGACGCGCTTGACAATCCCGGTC
This sequence comes from uncultured Bacteroidales bacterium, assembly GCA_944326385.1. Lineage (GTDB taxonomy): Bacteria > Bacteroidota > Bacteroidia > Bacteroidales > UBA932 > Cryptobacteroides. The sequence continues at coordinate 730 of CALVDT010000010.1, forward strand.
AGCGTATGGTAGCTTCCGCCATTTTTCCTGTCATCCGGTACGAAATAGGTGACTCGGACTGTCGGCCTTTCAATGCCTGACTGCAGATAGGATAACTTCCTGTTCAGGACTTCCGTTTCGCTTTCGGAGAGTTCCATTTCCGTGTCCGTCAGTCTCGCTGCCTCGGAGATGGCCGAATCATGTCCTGTCAGGGCAGCGAAGGGTGCGAACTGGGCCGCCCGGTTATACAGAGTCATCCGTGGATGTCTCTCCGAAACATGGGGCGGCAGTCCGATTATGTCATCATACTGGCCGCTCATGCCTTGTGTCCTCCTATCTGTCCGTTACGATCCCGGGCAGTGGCACCTTCTTCGAAATTCAGGCCTTTCAGTATGGCATTCTTGCCGAACTGTTTCTTGATTTTCAGAATGGCAGTCTGCATTTTCCGTTCTTTGTCGAGCCTCTCTTTTTCCTCCGCATTCTTCTTTTCCACGGCCTCATAATCAGTGAAGAGGTCGTATTGTACCGGAACGGGATTACGCGAAGCTGTGTCCTCATCCGTGACATTGTTGGCAGTCAGGTTTATGCGGCGGACCAGCAGGCCCGGATCGGTGATCCGGTCGAAAAGTTCCATTACGGCATCGGCTATTAGTCTGGCCGAGGATGTATGGCGGTCGAGGTTGGCCGTCCCGTGTGCGTGTTTAGGGACTTTCCGGCCATAAAAGTCGGTAGTTATCTCACCGTTGTACTCTGCATGATTTGAAAGACTGGCAGTATCATAACCGACAGTCAGCACCATCTGGTCAGTCACCATTTTCTTGTCGAGCAGGTCGAGAGCCGTACTCTCAGCCATTTCCCTGACGACTACGCGGGCTTTCTGCACTGTATACGGCTCCTGAAGCACCTGTCCGCTGCTGAGCGAGTTGGTTGACGGCTTATAGGCCTTTATCATTTCCATCGTACACGGCTCCCAGCCCCAGGCATGGTCTATAAGCAGTTCCGCATTTACACCGAACAGCCGGTACAGCAGTTCCTCGTTTCTTACGGATTGTCTCGCAATGTCTCCCATAGTATATATACCATACTGCTCCAGTTTGCGGGCAATCCCGTGCCCCACTCGCCAGAAATCCTTGATCGGCCGGTGTGTCCATAGTTTCCTGCGGTATGTCATCTCGTCCAGTTCCGCAATGCGTACCCCGTCCTTGTCTGCCGGTATATGCTTGGCTTCTATATCCATCGCCACTTTGCAGAGATACAGGTTGGTGCCTATTCCTGCAGTCGCCGTGATGCCTGTCTGCCTCAGCACGTCGCCGATTATCTTTCTTGCAAGCTCGTGTGCTGTGATTCCGTATGTATTCAGATAGGCTGTCACGTCCATGAACACCTCGTCTATGGAATATACATGGATATCCTCTGGAGCGATATAGTTGAGATAGATTTGGTAAATGCGTGCGCTGTGTTCTATGTAGTAGGCCATTCGGGGCGGAGCAGCGATATAGTCCACTTCCCACTCCGGATGTGCTTTAAGTTCAATGGCCGACACCGATTTTCCAGTCAGTCTGTGGCCGTATGCCCTCCTTCTGCGCTCTGCATTTACTTCCCTGATTCTCTGCTCCACTTCGAACAGTCTGGCGCGTCCGGGGATGCCGCAGGCTTTCAGGGACGGACTGACAGCCAGACATATAGTCTTTTCCGTGCGGCTCCTGTCGGCCACGACGAGGTTTGTCGTGAGCGGGTCAAGCCCCCGTTCCACACACTCTACCGAAGCATAAAATGACTTCAGGTCAATGGCTATGTATGTCCTGGCAATGTCCTGCATTTCCCGTTTCCTCCCGCTATCCGCAAAGCTACGGAATTAATGTCATCTCACCAAGATTTCGTACTGCCGCATGACTGCATCAGCCCGTCTGCATCCCCGTTTCCCATATACGGCAGGCATCGCCGGATCTTTTCGGCAGACCAGTCCCACCATTCCAGTGTTTCGAGCTTCCGTATCACTTCTTCATCGAAACGTTTTCTTATCGGTCGGGCAGGGACACCGCCGACTATCGAATAAGGCGGCACATCTTTCGTCACAACGGCACGGGCGGCTAGAGTAGTTGTATAGTACATTGTTCTGCTCGAAAAGCAACGGGTCGGACACAAAATCATTATAGATGGTATAGTCGCCCACTTCGATAGACGGGTCTTTCACAACGGCATTCAGGTACACGGTCTGCGTGTCGCCTGTGCGTGGATATATCTTTTT
>CALVDT010000011.1 GCA_944326385.1 uncultured Bacteroidales bacterium
CTGTTATGCAATCTGCGTCTTTCGTTCTGACGATTACGCTTATCTGCTGATGCGTGATTTGCCATTGTTTTTATTTTTTATATTTTCGTAGTGGGTAGGGGAATCGAACCCCTATTGCAAGAATGAAAATCTTGAGTACTAACCGTTATACGAACCCACCATTTTTCGTTTCTTTTGGGTAATAGCCGCATCGGGCTTCTCTCTTCGTCGGTCATTTACACAAGTAAACTCCCGTCCTCATCGCTCCCCCTCTTTGCTCTGACCCAAAATAAACTTCAAAATTTCAACATCTTTTTGGGTAATAGCCGCATCGGGCTTCTCTCTTCGTCGGTCATTTACACAAGTAAACTCCCGTCCTCATCGCTCTCCCTCTTTGCTCTGACCCAAAATAAACTTCAAAAAAGAACTCCCTGTTTTTTATCGGGAGTGCAAAGGTATGTAATATTTTCTTTCCTGCAAAATATTTTTAATTTTTTCTTCCGGAATTGTTCCATTCGAAAGAGTACAGGATAGACTCCACCTCCCTGAGGTAATTCCGCTTGTCATACTTCGGTGCATAAACAAAACCTTCAAGGACTATTATCTCCTTTCCGTCCTGGCTGTAGAATGCATGGGAGACGAACGGGCCGCCCATATAGTCATTATAGACCTCCCAGAACCCGCGCATTTCAGCAAAATCGCGGCCTTTGTACTTCAGATATTCCACGGACGGCATGGTGATATTGCTCGTGGTCATATACGTATTCTCGAACATACCCGGGACATTCTTCTTCAGGAACTCATTCCTTCTCGAAACCAACGATTCCGGTGAGAAATCGTCTTCACCTTCTGCAGGGTATTTATAGACAAACACATCCTGCAATATCTGCGTATCATATGCGATCCAAATGAAATCATCCGTCTGTTTCTTTATCTTGTACCCCATCGGGAAATACGGTGATCCGCCAGCAAACTTGCAGACTACCGGTCTTAGAGACGATTCCTCATACCTTTTTGAATTGGCTATTATCCTGTCGCGCTCGGCCTGCTCCAGCATAGTCTGGATAGTCTTGCCGCTATCCTGGATGATGGAAAGGGCAGATGCGCTGTCCTTCGCCTTCACCGTAATGACGCATTGCGGGCTGGCCCACACATCAGACCTGTACTCCACTTTCGCAGAATCCGCATCATGACTGATATCCACAAGAAGAAGATTCCTGTGTATCTGGAAAATATTGGTGAATGCGGCCGGAGTGATATTCACAAGCGTATAAAGAGGCTCCTTCTGCGGAAGGAAAGGACAGTCACTCGCGAGGAGCTCCCTCAAGCCATTTCCGACTTCACCTTCCCAGTCCGTCTGGTTGATCACCACTATGACCTCCCCGGCCTTTCCGCTTACATTGGGAAGCATCTTCCGGCCGTTGCCTCCGCAGGATGCCAGAAACATGGAGACGACTGCAAATAATGATATTTTAAGCAGATTTTTCATGATAATGGTTTTTATGAAGACTGACAGTTTTCAAAATTAATAAAAAAAGTCCATACTACCTCATCAGCCTTCCGATATCGTTGCCGAAAGCAAGTATCATTATGGCAAAAAGAAGTATCATGCCGATGACCTGGGCTCCTGCGAGGAATTTGTCACTTGGTTTCCTGCCTGTTATCATCTCATACAGAGTGAACAACATGTGGCCTCCATCCAATGCCGGGATAGGGAGGAGATTCATCACGCCGAGCATTATTGAAAGCAAGGCAAGGATATTCAGGAATCTGTACCAGTCCCATGCAGCAGGGAAAATCTGCCCCATGGCAATGAAACTGCCGACAGACTTGTAGGCCTCCGTACTCGGTGTGAATACAAGCTTTATGTCTTGAAGGTAACCGCCTATGGTTGTGAAAGTATGTCTTATTCCTGCCGGAATCGCCGAAATGACGGAATATTCCTTTGTCTTCACTCCGGGCATTGACGCATAGATGCCCATCAGCCCGTTCGTATCCACCTGGACAGGTACAAGGAGAGTATCCGTATCCCTTATTACAGTTATATCCACACTTCCGCCTTTATAATCCGCAAGCAAAGCCCTGGAATCCTGGAGATATTCGACAGGATGACCGTCAACGGCAGTTATCCTGTCCCCGCGCATCAGACCCGCCAGATGGTTTGGCGAGGTGGCAGGCACAGTATCGACTACAAAAGGTATCGCGAGATCGAACATGCCTGGAGAATTCAGGACTTCACCTATCATGTTCTGGTCGATATAGATGTCCAGCGTGTCCCCATCCCTGAGCACAGTCGCCTTTCTGGCCGTCTGCCTCGCCATATCTGCCTGAAGCATCTCGAAGCGTTCCGGAGTGTAATCGTCGAACTTCAGTATCCTGTCACCGTTACGGAATCCCATCTCGTATGCCAATTCGTTGACATAGATACAACTCTCGTCATTGCTTATATAGCTCTCGCCCCATCCGGCAAGAATACCTATATATACGATGAACGCGAAAATGAAATTGAAGAGCACACCTCCGAACATTACAAGAAGCCTCTGCCATGCCGGTTTGCTGCGGAATTCCCACGGCTTGGGCTCGCTTTTCAAGGCCTCGGTGTCCATGGATTCGTCTATCATTCCTGCAATTTTGCAATAACCTCCGAGCGGAAGCCAGCCTATTCCGTATTCGGTTTCCGAATTCTTCGGCTTGAACCTGAAAAGGGCAAAACCTGCATCGAAAAAAAGATAGAATTTTTCCACCCTTATCCTGAACATCTTCGCGAAGATGAAATGACCGAATTCGTGGATGAGTATGAGTACGGAGAGTGCAAGTATTACTTGCAATATTTTTATCAGAACTATCATTTTTGCCTTACCCGGGTTTCACAAGTGAAACAATGATTAATTATGGCGCAGTTTAGCTGTGGCAAAAATAGATATATTCTCCGTGAACTCCAAGAATTTTTCCGAATCCGTTTTATGGCAGAGTCGAATCCCGGAATTCGTTCCACAGGGGTTCGTCCGCTATATTCATATCAGTTTGAGTGTCGTTAATATTATTGCTCCGTTTGTGAAACTTGAACTACCTCAGATATTTGCCGAGAATCTCCCTGGCTTTCGCCAATGCTTCGCCGTTCGTCATGAAAATCGTATCGAGGTCGGGCTCGCCGACAAAATCAGCGCCGTCCATCGTCTCCTCGATAATCCTGTTTATGTCGTAAAATCCTATTCTGTCTTTAAGAAAAGCATCTACGGCCACTTCATTGGCGGCATTCATGATGCAGGGCATGTTGCCGCCGCGCCGGATGGCCTCGTACGCAAGGCCCAAAGCCGGAAACTTGTCCGTGTCCGGATCTGAAAACGTAAGCTGTCCGAGTTCGGCGAAATCCAGTTTCCTGTTATCGAGAGTCAACCGTTCAGGATAAGACAAGGCATACTGGATCGGCTCCCGCATATCCGGATGGCCGAGCTGGGCAATGACCGCCCCGTCTTCGAATTCCACCATCGAATGTATGACGGACTGGGGATGCACCACCACTTTTATATCTTCCGGAGATACACCGAAAAGCCATTTCGCCTCTATGACTTCAAGCCCCTTGTTCATCATGGTCGCAGAATCCACCGTCACCTTTGACCCCATGTTCCATTTAGGATGTTTCAAGGCATCGCGGCTTGTGGCCCTTGCTATCTCCTCCCGGCTCCACGTGCGGAACGGGCCTCCGGATGCTGTCAGATGTATCTTCACAAGCCTGTTCCCGTATGCTCCCTGAAGACACTGGAATATGGCCGAATGCTCGGAATCCACCGGAAGCACAGGAGCTCCGTACTGCGCGGAAAGACCTGTGACAATCCCTCCTGCAGCGACAAGCGTCTCCTTGTTTGCAAGCGCTATTATCTTCCCGGCCTTAATTGCGGCTACCGTCGGCTTCAGACCGCTGAATCCCACCAGTGCAGTCAGGACAATGTCGACATTCTCGCTCGTCACAAGGTCGCACACGGACTCCATCCCGGCAAAGACCTTCACAAAATGCGGTGAAAGAGCATCGGAGACCTCACGGTACCTCGATTCGTCGCATATCACCACATTGTTCGCATCGAATTCCACTGCCTGCTCTATCAGGAGAGCACTGCTGGTATTTGCTGTAAGGAGTTCCACCTCGAAAATGTCCCGATGTCTGCGAATGACATCCAGAGCCTGACGGCCGATCGAGCCTGTAGAGCCAAGTATGGCAATCCGTCTTTTTCCCATCAGAAATTGATATATTTAGTCGGGTCGACAGCCTCTCCCCTGTACCACAGTTCGAAATGAAGATGATCCCCCGTGGTCAAAGCCCCCGTATTGCCTACAACGGCAATAGGTTCTCCGGCGCTCACCTTGTCACCGACTTTCTTCAGAAGTTTCTGGTTATGCTTGTAAATGGATATTATGTCATTCTGATGCTGCAGCTGTATGACATACCCGGACTCATCGTTCCAGCCTGACGCGATGACAGTTCCGTCAAGGACTGCCGAGACCATGGAATTCGCCGGAGCCGTAATGTCGATGAACGGATGTATGGACGGGTCATACCCCTGCGATATCACGCCTTTCAGCGGACAGAAGAAATGCATCCCTTCTATATAAAGGTTTCTGCTGCCTGAAGCGGAAAGGTCGAACTGCTCCTCCCGGGTTACGCTGATCCTCAACAGGGAATCCTTCTCCTTTATCTGGGACTCGGAAAGAGTCGGTCTGTCGGCCCCGGCCATCTGCCGGATAAGACTGTCAAGTCTCACAGGCGGCTCTCCTTCAAATACCCGTTTCATGTTTTCCGAATACAGTTCCCATCTTGAGACAAGAAGTTCCAGCGAATCTATCTTTATGGCATTCTGTATGGCCGCCCTTTTTGCCCTGGCATCAGGATATCCCGGAATCAACGTGCGCACAGGAGTGAATGCTATCAGGACATAGAACAGAAGCGAGACAAGAGCCGCCGCTCCTGCAACATATGCTATCAGGCTGGCTCTGGTGAAACGGGCCACGACCAGAGGCTTGTGCGTCTCGTCATCGATGAGAGAAAGTCTGAAATTCCTGATTTTTTTTGTTTTGTTTTGCCGGGCCATATGATTTTATGTTACCTTTGTACCTTGTTATGGACAGGATCATCGGAATAGATTACGGCAGAAAACGGACAGGAGTCGCAGTGAGCGATCCTCTCGGTATTTTCGCATCCGCCCTTGACACGGTACATTCTGCAAAGATAATAGATTATCTGAAAAATTATGCGGAAAAAGAACACATCGGGATGTTTGTCGTAGGCTATCCGGTAAATATGGACGACACCCCTTCCGAAGCGGCCAAAGATGTGGAGGCCTTTCTGAAACTGCTGGAAAAGCACTTTCCGGACATCCCGGTCGAGACTGAAGACGAGAGATTCACCTCGGTCCTTGCCCACAGGGCGATGATTGACGGAGGCATGAAACTCAAGGACAGGAAAGACAAAGCGTCGGTAGACAAGATAAGCGCTGCAATAATCCTGCAAAGCTATCTTGACCGCAGGTCCGGCAGTCTTCCCGTCATCGACCCGGATTCTGTTCCAGAGACCCTCTGCGTCAAATCAGGGAAAAGGAAAACGAAAAGACGCCAATAGAAGAATTTAAAATCAATATAAAAATGAAGTTACCTATATACCTATATGGTTCAGATGTCCTGAGGGAGCCGGCTGTTGACGCAGACATATCCAGGAAGGATGAACTGTCGAAACTCATATCGGATATGGAAGAGACTCTGGCATATGCCGACGGCTGTGGCCTGGCGGCTCCTCAGGTAGGTGTATCCACAAGGGTGCTGATTGTCGACGGACGGGAACTGGCTGATGTTTACCCTTATCTGAAAGACTTCAAGAGAGTCATGATAAACCCTGTGGTCATAGAGGAAAGCGACAGCATGTGCGAATATTCCGAAGGCTGCCTGAGCGTGCCGGGAATCTATGCGGACGTGAAAAGGCCGTCCAGGATAAAGGTCCGGTACACAAACGCCGATTTCGAGCTGGTCACCGAGGAATTCGACAAGTTCGCCTGCAGGATGATCCAGCATGAAATGGACCATCTTGACGGGAAAATGTTCGTGGACAGGGTGGCCCCGATCCGGAAAAAGATGATAGCGAAGAAGCTTGCCGGCATATCGAAAGGCAAGGTATCGACACGTTACAAGACTAAACTTGCATAATATCATGGGAGCATTCCACGCATATGACATAAGAGGAATCTACAATGTGGATTTCGACAAGGAGACGGTCTACAAGACAGGTTATTTCCTCGTGAAGCTTCTGGATGTCCGGGAGGTGCTCGTCGGCAGGGACTGCAGAGTGTCTTCCCCTGAAATCCACAGATATCTGGTGGAAGGCATAACCGATGCCGGAGCCGATGTCCATGATCTCGGGCTGAGCACTACACCGATGGTCTATTTCGGGACTGCGAACTACGGGTTCAAAGCGTCGGTGCAGATCACCGCCTCCCACAATCCTGCCAGATACAACGGCATGAAAGTCTCCATGGAGAATGCCCTTCCGGTCGGGTTTGACAACGGGCTCGACAGGATAAAGGCATGGATAGATGAAGGAAGGCCATGCACACCGGCTCCCGTAAAAGGGAAGATATACGTCAAGGATATCAGAGAGGACTACCTTCGCTTCCTGCGCGGATTCAAGGAAGACTACAGCGGGCTGAAACTTGCATTCGACCTTTCAAACGGAATGTCGGCATTGTTCGCAAAGGATATTTTCGGGGACACTCCCGATTACATATTCGATGAAATGGACGGGACTTTCCCGAACCATGAGCCGAATCCCCTGGTTCCTGAAAACATAGAATCACTGCAGGCTCTGGTAAGGAAGACCGGAGCTGACATCGGGATCATCTACGACGGTGATGCGGACCGGGTCATGTTCGTGGATGAAAACGCGGAATTCATTTCCCCGGATCTGATGATTGCCGTCCTCGGGCATTATTTTCTGGAGAAGAAAGGAGAAAAAGGGATTGTCCTGCAGGATATCAGAAGTTCAAAGTCCGTGGGTGAATACCTTGCACCGATGGGGGCGCAGATGTACACATGGAAAGTCGGCAGGGCTTTCGCAGCGAGGAAACTGAGGGAGATAAACGGAGTCTACGGCGGTGAACTGGCGGGACATTATTATTTCAGGGATTTCTTCTATTCCGACAGCGGCCTCCTGGCATCCATACTGATTCTGAATGTGGTAGCCTGGATGAAGAAGAAAGGGCTTTCCGTAAGTCAGATCATTTCCAGAATCGCCAAGTACAGGAATTCCGGGGAAATCAATTTCAAGGTCGAAGACAAGCAAGGTGCAATGGATGCTGTAAAAGCTTATTTCACAAGCACTGCCAGACCGACAGCGGAAATGGATTTCGACGGATACCGTGTCGAATTCCCCGAGTGGTGGTTCAATATCCGTCCGTCAAACACGGAGCCATACCTGCGTTTCATCTGTGAGGCGTCATCCGATGAGCTTCTCGCAGAAAAGACCGGTGCTGTCCGCGCCCTTCTCGCGAAGAAATTCGGAGCAATCCAGGAATAGCCACCTCTTGAAACTTTCAGTTTGCCTTGACCACTGCCACTTTGGCTGCGATATCGGTAGTGGTCGACGATGTTTTGCTGCGACCACTGCCACTTTTGCTGTGATATCGGTAGTGGTCGACGATGTTTTGCCGCGACCACTGCCACTTTTGCTGCGATATCGGTACTGGTCGGAGTATGATGTGATTTTCCGTTGATGCTCATTACCCCTTGATGCCCAATGAGTACTACACAAAAAGAAAAGTCCCTGAAAATCAAGAGATTTCAAGGACTTGAAAGGGTGCCCAGTCGGATTCGAACCGACGACATTCAGAACCACAATCTGACGCTTTATCCAATACAAGTCCTTAGTCATCTGCATTTTATAAAATACTTTGACTTTGGATTAATCAACTATTAATCAACAAAGTCCATTTCTGCATTACTAAGTCCGTGTGTCCATAACTATAATCTTTTATTGAGTAAAATATCGTACCATAATGGATAATATATCCAGCA
>CALVDT010000012.1 GCA_944326385.1 uncultured Bacteroidales bacterium
GATTCTGTGATGTCGCTTTCTTGTAGCGGGTCGCAGGATTGAACTGCGGACCTCATGATTATGAATCATGCGCTCTAACCAGCTGAGCTAACCCGCCATGGCGTTTGCCGTGTTCGACTTTCCCGTCGGATGACGGTGCTGTCTGGAATGGTTGAGATAGAAGGATTCGAACCCTCACTGACAGAGCCAGAATCTGTAGTGCTACCATTACACCATATCTCAATAGTCCCGTTTTGTTTTTGGGACTGCAAATTTACGAAGGTTTTTTAAAAATCCAATAAATTATTCGACTAATTTAAAAAAAACGTGTATTCTCGAAAATGTCTCATGGAATTTCAGGACAGTATCCGGATTTTTCAACGGATGCCATATTTTTTCAGGATTTTCAGGACCGGTTTCTCGATCGACCTGGCCCAGGCCATATATCCAAGGTCAGACGGGTGCGTACCGTCCACGGAACTTTCCCTTGCATCCTTGCCTGTGTCCGGTATGATGAAATAAACGTTCCTGTATTTCTTTACGGCTTCGTTCATGAGCTTTGCCGCCATATCCATCTTTGCCTGCTCGACCCTGTCGCTCTCCTGATTGAAATTCCGGCTTTCCCTGTAGATGGTCTGCATGAATATCAGAGGGATGTCAGGATGCGCCTCCTGGAGCTTCTCTATGAACGGGAACAGCCTTTCCTCTATCATCTGTGCTGACGGATTCGAGAACGTGTCGAAGATAAAGGCATCGACATCCGCATCGGCCAGGACATCGGCGAAGTATGGCTGCATCTTGCAGTTCCCGCTGCATCCGAGACTGAGTATCTGGAGTCCGGTATTCCTCATGAACTGCATCGGGTACGACATCCCTGAACGGCTGACGCTTATGCCTTGTGTGAAGCTGGAGCCGAAAATCCCTATCCTGTGCCGGAATGGAGACTCGAGACTTTCCAGTACGGCTCCCTTCTCTACCCCGATCTTCACGGAATACATTTCACTGTACATCGGGAGATAAAGCATGCACTCCTTTACGGAATCGTCCATGTCTTTTATCAGTACCATATTGTCATCGGACCGCGGATTCCCTGCTTTTGAAGCTGCATATGTCCATTCACCGTCCTTCATGATGTACAGGTCATAACCTCTGAGGGCAATCCCCATGGTGCTGACACCATAATCACTGTATCCGTATTCGCTCTTCACGGAAATGGTCGTGGAGTTTGTCTTGAAAAGAACGGCGAGGCCTGCCGAGCACCTCACCTGTATGTTTTCACTTCTGGTGAATCCTTTGTACTTGCATGTGTCGACACGGTGGTACGGGTTGGGCGTATTTCCGATGATTTTCCCTATGAGATTCAGATCCGAAGCTTCCGTGAATACATATTCCACATTCCCGGGAGTCCTGGCAGCGGCCGGGAACAATATCGCTGCCGTCAGAATGATGATAAATATCCTTTTCATACAATATAAGATTAATGTCGTGACCAATGCCTCCTCCCCACCGTCTGGCACGGCCGGGAAAAGTTTCTCAAAATTATCCTTAATTATCTGAAATTCCAACCTTGCCGGATGGAAAAATTGTGTAATGTGTTTTGTTGTGTTATCTTTGACGGAATTTTGACGAAAACGAGCCGATTATGGGTCTATATTCTTTCTACAGGATCAGCAAGCCGTCCGGGACAAAGGTGCCGGAAAAGGATGTCCGGTCCGTCTACCGTCGTCTGAGGCGGAATACTTTCTGGGGTGCGACCATAGCATACAGCCTTTATTATGTGTGCCGCCTCAGTCTGAGCGTGGTGAAGCAGCCGCTTATCGATTCGGAACTTCTGACGGCCGGCCAGCTCGGAATCATCGGCTCTGCCCTGCTCTTCGTTTATGCGGTGGGCAAGTTCATGAACGGTTTCATCGCGGATTACTGCAACATAAGACGTTTCATGGCTACAGGTCTCGCAGTCTCGGCTGTCATAAATCTGGTCATGGGAGTCCTCGGCTTCCTGCATGGAGACATGGGGGTGGCTTCCATTGCGGTTTTCATTTCCTTTGCCATCCTGTGGGGAATCAACGGCTGGGCGCAGTCCATGGGATCTCCTCCCGGCATCATAAACCTTTCCCGCTGGTTTCCGCTGAACAAGAGAGGAACGTATTACGGGATATTCAGCGCCAGTCCATACCTCGGCGAGTTCCTGTCCTTCATAGTGATAGGCGCCATCGTGGGAACGTTCGGATGGCAGTCGGGATTCGTCTTTTCTTCCATGGCAGGTGTGGCCGGCACTCTGATCATCCTTTTCTTCGTGAGTGATACTCCGGAAAGCAAGGGGCTGCCTTCTGTCCAGACATTGTCGTCGGAAGACATGAAGAAGGAGGACATGATGAAGACAGCCGATGTCCAGAAAATAGTGCTCAGACATCCGGGCATCTGGATAATCTCCGCTTCGAGTGCATTCGTATACATAACGAAATATGCAGTGGCGGGCTGGGGCGTGCTCTTCCTCCAGAAGGAAAAGCTTTTCTCGATAGAGTCCGCCTCGCAGATTATCGCGTTCTCGGCGATTTTCGGGGTGCTCGGGACAGTCCTTGCCGGATGGCTTTCCGATACTGTATTCAAGAGCGACAGGATAAAGCCGGCTATATTGTCCGGCCTTCTGAGTTTCGTGTCACTGGCACTTTTCCTTTTCTCCGGAGGCGGATATGTCCTGAACATCGTGTATGTGTCGGTGTTCAGTCTGGCCATAGGAGTGCTGTACTGCATAGTGGCAGGCTTGATGGCGGTGGACATAGTCCCGAGGAAGGCAACAGGTGCCGCGCTGGGGATAGTCGGGATTTCGAGCTATATGGCCGCCGGTATCCAGGATATTGCCAGCGGCTATCTGATAGAGGGCAACATGCAGCAGGCTGCCGATGTCGCCGACGCCGTCTATAACTTCACCCCGGCCGCCGTTTTCTGGTTGAGTGCAGCCTTGATTTCATTCCTTCTGCCGGTGTTGAACTGGAAGAAGATGATGAAGCAGTCGAACTGATCAGAGCATCTGCCCTCCGATGAATTCCCTCATTATGGATGTCGGAGGTATGGCCGCAATTTCGTTCGGTGACAGTGCTATGATATAGTCCAGGAACTTGAGCAGCCTTACAGCTTCGGTGAATGCCGGAGAATTCGGGGCAATGCGTCTGAGCAGAGGTTCGGCGTAGTATTTAAGGAGCGGTAGTTCGAATATAAGTGCTGAATTGAAGGCTGCATCTGCATTTTCCTGGAAAGGGAAGATGTTCCTGTTCTCTCCGCGTCTTACGCTGTGCCATCTCATTATGGTATCCTCAGGGGTTACGCCGCGCACCCTGTTGTCTCTGACGATGCGTCGGAGGAGTCTGTTGTCGGAGGTGGATATGTTGTTGTTCTCGTCAAGGGAAAGGGAGGTCAGAGCCGAAGCGTAGACCCTGAATATCCTTGAATTGTCTACAGCGGAGGTCATCTCCGGATTCAGGGCGTGGATGCCTTCCATTATCAGTATGTCGTTCTCGTCAAGGTGCATGAGATTCCCGTCGAAGTAACTTTTCCCTTCCTTGAAATTGAAACGGGGCATCTCGACCGTCTTCCCGGCGAGAAGGTCGTTCAACTGCGTGTTCAGCAGATCCAGATCCATGGCGTGCAGGCTTTCGAAGTCATATTCCCCGTTCTCGTCCTTCGGTGTCTTTTCCCTGTCCACGAAATAGTTGTCCAGTTCGATGACCTTCGGATTCATGCCCAGGACCTTGCATTGGATGGCCAGCCGTTTCGAACTTGAAGTCTTGCCGCTGCTTGACGGTCCTGCTATCATTATTATCCTTGCCCTGTCCCTTTTTTCGTATATCTTGTCTGCAATGTCTGCATATTTGCGCTCATGCAGCGCTTCTGCAAGGTTTATGAGCTGGACGGCATTCCCTTCCGAGATGGTCTTGTTCAGGGTGCCGACACCTTTCACTCCAGTGATGGCGCACCAGTCGGAATATTCCTGAAGGGTGGCAGCCAGTTTCGACTGCCGTTTCATAGGGGTCACCTTGCCGGTTTTCCCTTCCTCGGGGAACTGGAGGCAGAATCCGTTGTTGAATCCCACGATGTCGAAAATCTTCAGGTAGCCGGTAGACGGGACAAGCGGACCGTAGAACGTGTCGGCGTCACCGCCGAGGAAGTATACGCTGTAGTTGAATTTCCCGAGAGAGTCCAGAAGCTCCGCCTTGTCCGGCTGGTTGTTTTCGGAAAACAGCTTCCCTGCCTCTCCCGCCGTCATCTTCACCTTGTGAAAATGCAGGTCCGCAGCTACGATTTCCTGCATCCGCTCCTTTATCCGATCGAGTTCTTCATCGGTCAGGAAATGGACCGGCATGATATTGTCGGTGTCGCAGCATGTCTCCTTTATCTCGCAGTAAAGCCCGCTCGGAAGGGAATATTCTATGAAGAGGGTCTTGTCAGGGTAAAGGTCTCTTATGGTGTGCTGAAGCACGAAACACAGCGATCTGATGTACGTCCGCCTTCCGTCCGGGTGGTTGTAGCCGATGAATTCCACTTTATGCGGCATCATCACAGGGAATTCCAGTTCTTTAAGGGTGTGGTCCACAAGGGCCGCTATCACCGGAAGACTGTCTCCGGTCTTCTCGTCTGTCACTGTCCGGCACCACTGGTCGGACAGTTCCTGCAGATGTGTTCCGATCGGGACCTTATGGTAGTCCTTGTCATTCTCGCAAAATATCCGTGTCTCTTCCATAATAGATTCTCTTTGACGTCAGTTCGGCGAATTTATGTTTTTCGGCACCATGGAATTCATCGAACAGTCGTTAAGGATTCCGCCTCCCGCAATATCTCTGCCAGAAACGGCCCTGTGACTGAATCGGGATTCCGGGCCAGCTCCTCCGGTGTGCCGGATGCCACGATGAGTCCGCCTGCCTTCCCTCCTTCAGGCCCGAGGTCGAAGATGATGTCGGCAGATTTCAGTACATCGAGGTTGTGTTCTATGACAATGACCGTGTTCCCCTGGTCCACAAGCTGCTGCAGGACTTTCATCAGGACCTTTATGTCTTCGAAATGAAGCCCTGTTGTAGGTTCGTCCAGGATGTACAGCGTGTTCCCTGTCCCTTTCCTTCCAAGCTCCGCCGCGAGCTTCATCCTCTGGCTTTCTCCTCCCGAGAGCGTGACTGCCGACTGCCCGAGCCTGACATAGCCGAGCCCGACATCTACCATTGCCTTCAGTTTCTGCGTGATGGACGGGATGTTGCTGAAAAAGCCATAGGCCTCGCTTATCGACATCTCCAGGACATCGTTTATGTTCTTCCCCTTGTATTTTACGGCCAGCGTGTCTTCCTTGTATCTTCTTCCCCGGCATTCCTTGCAGACCACATTGACGGATGGCAGGAAATTCATCTCTATGACCTTTATCCCTGCACCCTTGCATTCTTCGCAGCGGCCTCCCGGGACATTGAACGAGAATCGTCCGGCCTTGAAGCCTCTTACCTTTGCATCCGGAGTCGCCTCGAACAGCTGTCTGATATCGTTGAACACACCGGTGAATGTGGCCGGATTGCTTCTCGGGGTTCTGCCGATGGGGCTCTGGTCGATTTCTATCAGCTTGTCGATATTTTCAATCCCCGTTATGGAGTCGCACGGCAAGGCCTGCATCCGCGCATTGTAGAACTTGTTTTTCAGGACAGGCATCAGTGTCTCATTCACGAGGGACGATTTCCCGCTGCCGCTAACTCCGCTTATCCCTATGAGCATCCCGAGAGGGAAGTCCACGTCGATATTCTTGAGATTGTTTCCTCTTGCTCCGCGTATCCCGAGGAAAGTCCCGTTCCCGATGCGCCTTGATGACGGTACGGGAATGGAGTTCCTGCCTGTCAGGTAGTCGAGAGTCACCGAATCGTGGACTATCATGTGCTTGCGTGTCTCGTCATCGGGCCGGACGCTGTGCAGCAGGCAGTCGACAGGCCCGTTCAGGCAGATTCTGCCTCCGTTCTCTCCTGCACCGGGCCCTACGTCCACCAGCCAGTCGGCCGACATCATGGTCTCTGCATCGTGCTCTACTACCATGACCGAATTGCCTTCGTCCCTGAGTTTCTTGAGTGAGGCTATCAGCTTCCTGTTGTCTCTCTGATGAAGTCCTATGCTCGGTTCGTCAAGGATGTAAAGCACGTTGACGAGTTTCGAGCCGATTTGCGTAGCCAGTCTTATCCTCTGGCTTTCCCCTCCTGAAAGCGATGCCGTGGCCCTGTCGAGCGACAGATAGTCAAGCCCGACATCCACCAGGAACGATATCCTGTCCTTGAGTTCCTTGAGAATGTCCCTTGCTATCAGTCTTTCCCGTTTCCCGAGTCGGTCCTCGAGCGTTCCTGTCCATTCTGCAAGATCCGAAATCTCCATGGCTGACACTTCCGAAATGGTCTTGCCGTCGATTCTGAAGCATTCCGTGTCCTTGTTCAGTCTTGTGCCATGGCATACCGGGCAGACTATCTTTTCGTTTATGTTGTCCGTGATCCCCGGAAAGGACACCATCTCGGAGGAAGTCCCTTCGCCCACCCTGAACAGTTCGTCCGACCCGAATATTATAAGTGTGATGACATCCTCCGGTATTTCATCTATCGGATCATAGAGCGAGAAATTGTATTTCCTTGCAATGGACCGGATTATGTCGAATTTCTTTGTCTCCCTGATTTTCCCGAGAGGGACAATGCCGCCGTCCGCTATCGATACCTTGCGGTCCGGGATTATGCTGTCGATATTGACGTCGACTATCATTCCGAGGCCTTTGCAGTGAGGACAATATCCTTGCGGGGAGTTGAACGAGAACGAATGCGGGGCAGGTTCGGCTATGGATATTCCCGTGTCGGGACAGACGAGATGCTTCGAGAAATGCCTCATCCCGGAAGTCTCGGGGTCGAGGACCGCAAGGGAGCCTTTCCCTATGTTCAATGCCGACGATACGGAATTCCTGATCCGTTTTTCGTCTTTCGCCTCCGGTTTGAGCTTGTCCACGACGAGTTCTATGAAGTGTGCCTTGTACCTGTCCAGGGCAGTGACCCCGTTCAGGTCTTTCAGTTCCGAGTCTATCCTTACCTGGGTGTATCCCCGTCTCCTGAGCTGGTCGAAGAGTTCGCGGTAATGTCCTTTCCTGCCCTTGACGAGCGGGGCGAGGAGTATGCATTTGCGGCCTTCGTAGTTCCGCATGATAAGCGACACTATCTGGTCGTCGGTGTATTTGACCATTTCCTTGCCTGTCACCGGAGAATAGGCTGTGGCAGCCCGGGCGTAGAGAAGCCTCAGAAAGTCGTATATTTCCGTGATGGTGCCTACGGTGGATCTGGGGTTGCTGCCCGTGGTCTTCTGCTCTATGGCTATGACAGGGCTCAATCCGGTGATCCCTTCCACTTCGGGTTTCCCCAGAACGCCTATGAACTGTTTGGCATATGTCGAAAGCGTGTCCATGTACCGCCTCTGGCCTTCGGCATAAATCGTGTCGAAAGCCAGCGACGACTTGCCGCTGCCGCTAAGCCCGGTAATCACCACGAATCCGTCTCTCGGAATGTCCAGAGAGACATTCCTGAGGTTGTGGGCGGATGCTCCGGTGATCCTGATGTATTCTTTCCTGTCTGTCATTCTTCGTCTTCTGGCAAATTGAACGGTTGCAGGAACGGGTTTTTGGTCCTTTCATCGGCGATGGATGTGTGCGGCCCGTGTCCCGGAATCACGGTCACGTCTCCGTCCATGTCCATGAGCCTGGTGTTGATGCTTTCCATGAGCATGTCATAGTCGCCCCCTGGATGGTCGGTGCGTCCTATGCTGCCGGCGAACAGGGTGTCACCGCTCAGGAGCAGTTTGTCTGCCTTGTCGTAATAGCAGACCCCTCCCGGCGTGTGTCCCGGCGTATGGATAACCTCCAGCTCCGTGTTGCCGAAAGTTATGATGTCACCGTCCGCTATGTCCGTGGTCTCGATATCTATCACCGGCATCCTGAACCCGTATGTGCGTGTGAAGAAGTCATCTATTTTCAGGATTTCCTTGTCTGCAGGATGCATGTAGACAGGGATATTGTATTTCCGTGCACAGTCCGTGAGCCCGAGGACATGGTCGAAATGTCCGTGGGTCAGCAATATCTTGACCGGTCTGATACCTTTCATGTCAATGAAACTGCAGAGGGCGTTTTTCTCGTCATCCGAATTGCACCCCGGATCCACTATGACACCTTCTCCGCTTTCGTCCCACAGTACAGTGCTGCACTCGCGGAAGTCATTGAAATAAAAACATTTTGCCTGAATCATATTTTTCCTCCGGATTATCTGTATGTTGACTTGACAAACTTACGGAAAAATTTCGGGTTTCTTTGAAAAATTTCAAAACAGTTTCTAAATTTGCCTGTCGTGACAGGACGGGATATTTAAAGACTTATACCATGCATATTGCTATTGCGGGAAACATAGGCAGCGGGAAGACCACTCTGACAAAGATGCTCGCCGCGCATTATAACTGGACTCCGAGATTCGAGTCTGTGGATTACAATCCTTACCTCGCCGATTTCTATGAGGATATGGAAAGATGGTCGTTCAATCTCCAGATTTATTTCCTCAACAAGAGGTTCAAGGATGTGGTCGACATTTCCAAAAGCAAGGATGTGATCATCCAGGACAGGACCATTTATGAGGATGCGCGGATCTTCGCTCCGAACCTCCACGCCATGGGGCTTATGAGTACCAGGGATTTCGAGAATTATTCGGATCTCTTCGACCTTATGATGTCGCTTGTGAATCCGCCCGACCTGCTTATATACCTCCGTTCGAGCATCCCGAATCTTGTCAGCCAGATCCAGAAGAGGGGCAGGGAATATGAGAAAAGCATCCGCATAGACTATATCACGGGGCTGAACGAGAGATACGAGAACTGGATAGCGGACTACAAGCATAAGCTGCTGGTCCTCAATGTAGATGAAATCAAGTTCGAGAATCATCCGGAGGATTTCCAGAAGATTACCGACAGGATAGACGCCGAACTGTTCGGCCTGTTCAAGGACGTGGAGGAGTAGTCCTGCTCAGTCTTTTATCACCAGGACGGTCGCATAGGCTGCACAGCCTTCTCCCCGGCCGGTGAATCCGAGTCTTTCAGTCGTGGTGGCCTTTACTGACACTGCGGGGACGGGTATGCCCATGACTGCCGAGAGGGTCTCCCTCATGGTCTCTATGTAAGGTGCCAGCTTGGGGCGCTGCATGACGATGGTTATGTCCGCATTTCCGATGCGGTAGCCGTGGCTTCTGACGAGTCCAGCCGTCCTGGCGAGCAGGATCTTGCTGTCGATTCCCTTGAATTCATCTGAAGTGTCAGGGAAGTGCTTCCCGATATCCCCGAGAGCCAGTGCCCCAAGCAGGGCATCGCAGAGCGCATGTATCGCCACATCTCCGTCAGAATGGGCCATGCAGCCCACTGGGCTTTCTATTTCCACGCCTCCGAGCCATAGCGGCAGCCCCTCGGCCAGAGCATGTACATCGTATCCGTTGCCTGTTCTTATGTCCATATCGATGAAATTTGCGTAAAATTATGCATAAATCGGTATATCTCAAAGAGTGCACGGCCGGATTGGCCTTATGGACGGAGGCGGGCGCAAAAGAACCGGTGAAAAAAGAACGGGACGGGATTTTGCCTTGTCAGAGGAAAAATGACTATCTTTGCAGGATAGCGGCCGCGGAGCAGGCGATGTTTTCCGCAGCCATAACGAAAATGTAAGGATTATGGGATTCAATTTCGGTTTTTTCGGCACTACGGAACACAGGGTGTTCAACTACAAGCCAAGATATTATGATCCTGAGAAAGAAGCCCTGAAGCAGAAATTCGGGCATGTGGACGGGAGCAAGAGCGGGGATAACTACACTCCCGGTGCATATATCAAGGGAAGCCTCCGCAACGGACATTACCAGAAGACCAGACGGGCCAGCAAGGCGCAGAAGATTATCGGCCTTGTCGGTCTGGTGCTGTTCTTTGTGGTCCTGATCTACATGACAAAATATTATTCTTTGCTGTGGTAAGAGGTCAGACGATGGATATAAGAATCTTACCCAGCAACATAGCGAACATGATAGCCGCCGGGGAAGTGGTCCAGCGGCCGGCGTCTGTCGTCAAGGAACTGATGGAGAATGCTGTCGATGCAGGTGCCGATACTGTCGCAGTCTCGGTGCAGGATGCCGGCCGCACCTTGATCCAGGTGACGGACAACGGCTGCGGGATGTCTCCCGACCAGGCCGTCCTGTGCTTCGAGCGCCATGCTACATCCAAGATTGCGGCTGTGGAGGACCTGTCGGCCATACAGACTTTCGGATTCCGCGGAGAGGCTTTGGCCTCGATAGCAGCGGTGGCTGAAGTGACCTTGAAGACCAGACGTTACGATGACGAGATCGGATGCGAAGTGATATTTGCCGATTCAAGGCACGTTTCCACTCGGGAGGTAGCTTCGCCTGCCGGTGCGAATTTCGCTGTAAGGAACCTTTTCTACAATGTCCCTGCGCGCAGGAAGTTCCTCAAGTCCGACAATGTGGAGATGAAGCATATCGTTTCAGAATTCCTCCGCATAGCCCTGACCAATCCGGAACTGAACCTCTCGTTGAGTGCCAACGGCAAGGAAATATATGTTCTGAAAAAGGCCAAGTCGCTGAAATTCAGGATACAGGATCTTCTCGGCAGTTCCGTCACGGATTCCGTGGTAGACATAGCTACGCATACATCCGTCGTGGATATAACCGGATATGTGGGACGTCCCGATGCCGCGAGGAAGACGCAGGGCAACCAGTATTTCTTCGTAAACGGCAGATACTTCCGGAGTCCGTATTTCCACAAGGCTGTGCTGAATGCCTTCAGCAATCTGATACCGGAGGGAACATCGCCGTCATATTTCATATATTTCTCTGTCGATCCCCATACCATCGATGTCAACATAAGCCCTACCAAGACAGAAGTCAAGTTCGAGGAGGACAATGTGATATTCCAGGCCCTTTATGCCAGTATAAAGGAGGCGATCGGCAAGAATTCCTTCGGAGATGCCATAGATTTCGACAGGGAGGGTGCTCCTGAGATACCGGTTCTCGGGAAAAGATACCAGGAGTTGCATCCTGTCACGCATGAGCCTGCCGAAGGTTTCAACCCCGAGTTCAATCCTTTCGACAATGACGGCTTCCCTTCCGAGTCCTCACCGTATTCCAACTCATTCGGCTACGGTGATTCAGGCCTGCCGTCAGACCAGTATGCCAGGCAAGGGGGCGGAGATGAGTTCAAGCCGGGGCGCGACAGTTTCATGGTGGACAGGCGGGATGATTACGGAAAACTCTTCGAGGACAAGATTCTGCCTTCTGCCCAGGTGCTGATACTGAAGGGGAAATATATACTGACACCTGTCAAGTCGGGAATCATGGTAGTGGATATACGGCGTGCCCGCGAACGCATCCTTTACGAAGCGAACATGAAGGCGCTTTCACAGAACGTCAGGGTCACGCACACTTCTCTTTTCCCTGTCATCGTAAACGTCGGTGCGGAAAACATGTACCTGATTTCGGAGTACAGCCGGCTTCTGCAGACACTCGGATTCGACATCAGGGCTGTCGACAGGGATACCGTGTCGGTGAACGGGGTGCCTGACGGTTTCCCGGTGGAGCAGGACAAGGTGGAGAAGATGCTTCCCGACCTGATTCTCGCCCTTTCCGATGACCATATGCTGGCGGGTGAGACCATGCTTTCTTCCATGGCTCAAAGATTTGCAAGGCTCGGTACAGTGAATTCGGAACCTGTCAGGAATCCTGCCGAGGCACAGAGATTGATAGAAGACCTCTTCCTTTGCGAAAATACGGAATTTACCGGTTCCGGCCACAGGATCATGTCCGTACTGACGGAAGAACAGATAGACAAGATGTTGAACTGATGAAAAGAAAGTGAAATGAGCGACTATTATTCATATGACAGAGGACGCGGAGGTTTCCTGAAATCCATACCTCCGGCCGTAAAGAATATAATCATCATCAATATCCTTCTGATGGTGATGACATTCCTTGACGAGCAGGACATGTTCCGCAACTTCGCGCTGTTCTACCCATCTTCGCCGTTCTTCAAGCCCTGGCAGATCATTACGCACATGTTCATGCATGGAGGATTCTGGCATATTTTCTTCAATATGTACACCCTGTTCATCTTCGGTTCCGTGCTGGAGAGGGTCTGGGGAACCAAGAAATTCCTGATATTCTATTTCGTGACAGGCATAGGTGCGGCTTTGCTGCATACCGGCGTACAGTTCATCGAGTCCCAGATATACATGTCGCAGATGGCCGAAGGTTCACAGCAGGCAGCGGCAGCTTACCAGGCATTGAAATACACTCCTACCGTGGGTGCCTCCGGTGCCATTTACGGTGTCCTGATAGGCTATGCCATGCTTTTCCCGGACTCTTATCTTACGCTCGTTTTCCCGCCGGTGTCGCTGAAGGCGAAATGGCTCGTGCTGATTTTTGCAGCCATTGAGCTTTTCACGGGGATTACAAGCATCCGCAATATCAGTCTCGGTGGCGGCATCGCTCATTTCGCCCATCTCGGAGGTATGCTTTTCGGCTGGCTTCTCATCCTGTACTGGAAGAGACACCGCCGCATGTATTAGGCAGTAACCATGAGCAGGACTCTTGTCGGGGGCATTGCAAACAGGGTACTGATGCTTATGGCAGCAGGCCTGCTTGTACTGTCTTACATGTCGGCATTCGTGAATCCCGCGAAGGCCTGGTATCTGATGTTTCCCGGCCTGCTTTTCTTCCCGCTTGCCTTGCTGAATGTCTTTCTGCTGCTTTGGGCTGCGGTAAGGAGATCCCGGGCGTTCGTCATCCCTCTCGTGGCCTTGCTGCCGACACTTTTCTTTGCCGGCAGATATCTGAGGACGGGAAATGATGATATGGCCCTTCCGGATGACGGGACAGTGAAGATAGTGTCCTACAACGTAGGCAGATTCGCAGGGGTGAAGGACCGCTCCGGCAAGATCCGCAGGCGGGAATGTGCCGATTCCGTCTATGCGTTCCTGTCGGAGACCGATGCCGACATAATATGCCTGCAGGAGTTCTATGCGGAGAATGCAGCCAGGCTCAGATCTGTGCTTTCATCCGAGTTCAAGGGCTATGATTTCGATTACTATGTCTTCACCGGCAGGAACGGATGTTTCGGCAATGTGGTTCTCAGCCGTTTCCCCATAAAAGGGCAGGGGGTGGTCAAGTTCGACCACAGTACGAATCTGGCGCTGTACACAGACATTGAGGCACATGGGAAGCTTTTCAGGCTTTACAACTGCCACCTCGAAAGCTACAATATTTCATTCCCCGGGATAGTCAAGGGGATAATGGACAGGAAAGACGGGATATGGAAAGAGACCGAGCGGAAGATGAAGCATTCGCTGTCCTTGAGGCCGATGCAGGTGGAGAAGGTGCTGGAGCATATTGCGGACTGCCGGCTCGAGACTGTCCTGTGCGGGGATTTCAACGATAATCCGATGTCCTATACTTATCAGAGGCTTATAAAAGGGCATCAGGATACCTTCTGCGAGTCCGGGCGCGGGTTCGGCGCTACTTACCGTTATCTGTGGCCGGCATTGAGGATTGATTATGTCTTTATTCCTGAAGGATTCACTGCCTGCGGGCATCAGACTCCGGGAATCAGGTTTTCTGACCATTATCCTGTGGTAAGCTGTTTCTCGGTATGTCCGGGGACGCCTGACGCCGGTGAATGATTCAGGTCTTATGGATTTGACTGATATGGATACAAAAGAAATCTTGGAGAAATCCCTGGCAGTGCTCCGTTCCGGCGGGCTGCTGCTTTATCCTACAGATACTGTCTGGGGATTGGGATGCGATGCTACGGACCCTGAGGCTGTAGCCGAAATCTACGCATTGAAGAAGCGTCAGGACAGCAAGTCCCTGGTGCTGCTTGCATCTGACCTTGACATGGTCGCAAGATATGTCAGGGAAATTCCGGAAATGGCGGTGCAGCTGGTCGAAGTGAACGACAAGCCCATGACAATAATCTATCCGGATGCCATATCTTCACCACGCCCTGCAGCGGGGGAGAAACCTTTGAAAGACAGGTATATGCTGGCTTACAATACCGTAGCCTCCGATGGCTCTGTGGGGATAAGGATACCGATGATGGATTTCTGTCTGGAGCTTGTCAGGCGTTTCGGCCGTCCGATAGTGTCCACTTCGGCTAATATTTCCGGAGAGCCGGCGCCTCGTACATTTGCAGAGATAGCCCCGGTGATAAGGGAATCTGTCGCCTATGTCGTGGATCCTGAACTGGAGAAGGGTTCGACAGGAAAGTCATCCTCCATCATAAAGATAGGACTGGACGCCACGGTGGAGATTATCCGCCAGTGAAGCTGCCGGCTTCTACAGCTGGAAATGCGAATAGACGGACATGACGGCAGCAAGGGCCGCTGTTTCTGTCCTGAGACGCGACGGACCGAGATGTACCGGGATAAAGCCGTGGCTGAGGGCAAGCGCCGCTTCTTCCTGCGAGAAGTCGCCTTCCGGCCCGATCAGGATGGAGATGCCGTCATGTCCGTCGGATGAATCCAGGGCGTCCTTTATCGATATCCTCGGATGGCTCTCATCTTCAAAGCACCACGCCATGAGTTTCAGCTGTCTGCTCCTGTCTTTGGATGAGAGAATATAATCTTTCACCGATATCGGACCGGAAAGTTCCGGGATCCTGCTTTTCAAGGACTGTTTCGTGGCGGCTATCAGTATTCTGGTGAGACGTTCCGGTTTGAGCACCTTTCTTTCGGAGTGCTCGCCGATGACCGGGACTATGGAATCCAGTCCTATTTCGCAGGCCTTTTCCGTGAACCATTCATAGCGGTCCATGTTCTTGGTCGGGCAAACCGCCATCTCCAGATTGTACCTGTGTCCGCCCCATCCATGCTCGGAACAGAGGATTTCCGCTTCGGCTCTTTTCGGGGAGTCCGACGTCAGCCTGCATCTGAAGAGCGACCCTTTCCCGTCTATCACGTTTATTTCATCCCCGCATTTGTGCCTGAGTACCTTTATGCAGTGTCTGGATTCCTCTTCGTCCAGAATCATGGTCCGGTCTCCGGGATATTGAGAATAGAATATTTCCATGCCGCAAACTTTATATCCGAAGGCAAATATAGTCATGTCTCGTAAAATTTCCTTAAATTCGTCCGGATTCATCACACGGATGTCATCATGTACATAGGACTTCTTTCAGATACGCACGGTGTCTTTGACGAACCGTTCCGGAAATTTCTCGACCCGGTAGACGAGATATGGCATGCCGGGGACTTCGGCGGTATCGATACTGCGGAGGCCATAGCCGCCTTCAAGCCGCTTAAGGGCGTATACGGTAACTGCGACGGTTATGATGTCAGGCTGGACTATCCCCTGTATCAGCTTTTCGACTGCGAGGGGATGAAAGTGCTGATGACTCATATCGGAGGTTATCCCGGACGCTATGACCCGCGGGCGAGGGCTTTGATCGACGAGTTCCGGCCGGATCTTTTCGTCTGCGGGCATTCCCATATATTGAAGGTGGTCAACGACAGGAAACGCGACATGCTGGTCATGAATCCCGGGGCTGCCGGTATCCAGGGATTCCATGTAGTGCGGACTGCATTGCGGTTCAGGATTTCATCCGGTGATATCGGAGACCTCGAAGTATTCGAACTTGACAGGTCCGGAACGCGGCAGTGACTTCTGTCAGAAAGGGAACAGCAGAGGCAGCACGGCAATCATGACTATCCCCATTATCAGCTGCAGCGGAAGCCCGGCCCTGACATAATCCATGAAGGTGTATTGACCGGCGGGCATGACCAGGGCATTCGGCGGTGTCGAGAACGGGGATGCGAAGCACATGCTTGCGGCTACCGTCACGGCAAACAGGAACGGGACAGGGCTTGCGCCGATCTGCATGGCACTTTGCAAGGCTATGGGAGCCATCAGCACTGCAGTCACGGTGTTGCTGATGAACATTGTCATGAGGGAGGATGTGAAATATATTCCGGCAAGCAGGGCCAAAGGACCGGCATCCCCGAGGCCGCTGACCAGAGCATCCGAAATATAGCCCGAGACTCCTGTCTTCTCGAGGGCAAGCGACATCGGGAGCATGGCGGCAAACAGCACGATGGTCTCCCAGTTGATGGTCTTGTACGCCGCTTCCACGTTCCTGAAGCAGCCGGTAAGCACCATGAGGATTCCCGCTATCATGACGGCTGTCACCGGAGCCACAGGTATGAAGTCGAAGACCATCATGGTTACCATCAGTATCATTATAAGTGCCGCGACAGGTGCCTTGTAGTCAAGTGTGACTTTGGCGGCTTCGGCAAGAGGCTGCCCGAGCACCACCCATTCGGTGTCTTCATTGCTGAGCCTTGCTATGTCCTGCCACGTACCCTGGACGAGGAGCACGTCCCCGCTATGGACCTTGACATCTCCGAGGTCATGGAGTATGTATTCCTGCTTGCGCCTGATGCCAAGGATATTGACGTTGAACTTATTCCTGAAGCCAGCTTCCCTGATGCTCCTGTTGACCATGTATGATGAAGGCATCAGCACTATTTCAGCGATTCCTATGTCGTAGAAAGCCAGTGTCCTGCCGGGGGAAGATGCTATTTCGGAGGTATGGTCGTCAAGGATCTCCATGTTGAAGTCCTGTGTCAGCCTGTTCACTGCGTCGGCTTCTCCACGGACATATAGGACGTCTCCGGGATACATGGCTGTTTCAGGAGATGCAAGTTCCTGGCTGACAGTCTTGAGGAATCTCTGCTGGGGAGTCTCTTTCCTGCGGATTTCAAGGATATTGACCTTGTATGCCCGTCTCAGGTCCAGGTCTACTACGGTTTTGCCTGCAGCAGGGGAATTCTCCCGTATCCGCAGCCTGAAAAGATTGTCGGACAGGCTGTATTCGCTGACCAGCTGGTTGAGGGTCTTGCCTTTGGCTTTGTTTTCATGTTTCCCGGTTTTCTTGTCCAGAAAGATTTTCGACAGGGGCAGCAGGACGATGATGCCTGTCCCGAGACAGATCAGTCCAACCGGCAGAAACGAGAAAAATGACAGCGGCTCATATCCGGCATTTGTGAGTGTGTCCTGGATGATAAGGTTGGGAGGAGTACCGATGAGGGTCATCATCCCGCCCATGCTGCTCGCAAAGGCCAGCGGCATGAGCAGTCTGGACGGACTCATGCCTGCATTGTACGCAAGGCTCACCACGATGGGCAGCATCAGGGCGACTGTGCCAGTATTGCTTACAAAGGCTCCGATACCTCCGGTCACGAGCATAACAAGCAGGAAAAGTACCAGCTCGTTCTTTCCGGCGAGTTTCAGTATTCTCGAACTGATCATCTTGGCCAGCCCTGTCTGGAATATGGCCCCGCCTACTACGAACAGACCGATCATCATGATGACGACCTGGTTGGAAAATCCCGACAGGGCTTCTTCCGGTGTAAGTATCTGGAATACGAGGAGCGAAAGAAGGGCGCACAGGGCGACTATGTCCGAGCGGAATCTCCCGGAGACGAAAAATGCGGCGGAGACTACGAGAATCAGTACTGTGACGAGCATATCGGTAAATGGATTTATGATTGCAAAAATAAGAAACAGTTTCCGTTTTCCGGAAATTATTTCAATCCTGATTGCGATTATTGTATATTGATTTGCCTTTGTTCTCGCTTAATCGCTATATTTGGTATGTCAAACTGTTTGCAATGGTACAGAAAACGAAATCGGTATGGTTCTGCTCTGCCTGCGGCAACGAAAGCCCGAAATGGATGGGAAGGTGTCCGGCATGCGGAGAATGGAACACCATGGTGGAAGAGAAAGTCGCGGTAAAGGGAAATCCCCGCAGGCAGGATGAGCCTTCGGCCGGCGGTCAGCAGGCTCCGTTGTCATTGGCGGAAATAGATTCCGCAGAAGAAGTCAGGAAGTCTCTCAGCAGTCCGGAAATGGACCGTCTCCTCGGAGGCGGCATTGTGGAAGGCTCCATTGTCCTCATAGCGGGAGAGCCGGGTATAGGGAAGTCGACACTGTCCCTGCAGATACCTCTCCATTGTCAGGGGCTCAGGACCTTGTATGTGACAGGGGAGGAGAGTGCCAGACAGGTGAAGATGAGGGCGTCGCGGCTCGGCGGCGACGGGGAAAACTGCCTGATATACAGCGAGACCCTGATGGAAGATATAATACCGGCAGCCAGAAGGGCCATGCCGGATCTGATGATAGTGGATTCTATCCAGACCGTTTATACCCAGACCATGGAATCTTCTCCCGGTTCCGTGTCCCAGATCCGGGAATGCGCCTCCATGCTGCTGCGTCTGGCCAAGGAGACCGGAATCCCGGTGGTCCTGATAGGGCATATCACAAAGGAAGGAAGCATAGCCGGTCCGAAGGTCCTTGAACATATCGTGGATGTGGTCCTGCAGTTCGAAGGCGACAATACAGGTGCCTACCGCCTGCTCAGGAGCATAAAGAACCGTTTCGGCTCCACATCCGAGATAGCGGTGTTCGAGATGACGGGTGCAGGTCTCAGGGAAGTCAGCAATCCTTCTGAAATGCTTATCCCGATGCATGGGCAAGGCCTCAGCGGCATAGCAGTGAGTGCAATGCTGGACGGGAACCGCTCGTTTCTGATAGAGGTGCAGTCTCTGGTGAGTTCGGCTGCATACGGAGTCCCGCAGAGGTCTGCCACAGGTTTTGATGTCAGACGTCTGAACATGCTTCTCGCCGTACTGGAAAAGCGGGCAGGTTTCAGGCTCGGAGTCAAGGATGTCTTTCTGAACATGGCAGGAGGACTGAAGGTGTCCGACCCGGCCTGCGATCTCGCTGTCATCTGCGCTGTCCTGTCATCCAATTTCGATTTCGCCATACCTTCAGATGTCTGTTTCGCAGGGGAGGTGGGGCTGAGCGGCGAGATCCGCCCTGTGTCCCAGACGGAAAGACGCATCGCGGAAGCGTCGAGGCTCGGTTTCAAGGCTGTCTATGTCTCCTCGTTCGGTGCGCTGAACTGTTCGGTCAAGGGAATAGAAGTCGTCAGGGTGCCTGATGTCCCTGCCCTGTGCCGCACTCTGTTCCGGCAGAAATAAGGTATATCAGCCTGTCGATGATTTTCTGCATCCGGTACTGGGACAAGGTGGAATTGTTTATCAGGATGGAGAAGACGGCCGGTTTTCCTGCCGGTGTCCCGTCCGGGGACGTGTCCGGGAAAATATAGCCGCTGAAGCATTTCACCCCGGACATGGAGCCGCTTTTCAGCCGGATCCTGTCTTTAAGGCTGCCGGTGTAATCGGTCATCACTGTCTCCATTGTGCCCCGACTTCCGGGGGAAGGCAGACTGCCGATGAAATCATCGAAGGCTGCGCTTTCTTCCATGGCTTTCAGGAAGGAGCAGATGAATGATGCCGAAAGGAGATTGTGCCTGGACAGGCCGCTTCCGTCACGGATCACCACATCGTCATGGTATACACCCATGTCCTGAAGCAGATTCCTGACAGCTGTCCGTGATGTTCCGTAGTCTCCTGCCCCGCAGACTGCCTTTCCTATGGAGAGAAAAACGGTCTCGGCCAGGACATTGTTGCTTTCGTGGTTGATCAGAAAGGCGATTTCCTCCAGAGTCGGGGATGAAGTGCTGCCGATCACTGTCAGGCTGTCCCTGTCTGCAATTCCTCCTTCTGGAGCGAAAAGCCCTGTGTCCGCAGCCCCGCCCGTACATCCTGTCCCGTTTTCCCTGAGCCACTCCATGAAGTAGTAGGCGCATGTCAATGCCGGGAATTTGTTGCTGCATTCAAGTATCTTCGGTGACCGGTCTATGGCATATGTCCCGCGCATTTCCCCGACAGGAGCCAGATCCGATGTGTAGAAATACAGCCTGTCACCGGTACCTGCTTCTCCTGTGGAGCATCTGTATCTGAATTCCATCCAGGGGCAGACCGGGAAGACTTCATCTATCCTGACAGGGGCGCCTTCCTCACTTCCGGCCTCCACGCGGAAATCCTGCCTGTTCTCGAAAAATGTCAGGCCGCATGCCCCGGCTCCATAGTATGTACCGCAGTCGTCCCACTGCCAGGTCTGCTCTTCCGGCATCGCAAGACTGAAATATCTGTCATCGCCGATTATATGTCCGTCTATCTTCCGGATGCCGGCAGCTTTCAGGGATTCCGTCCAGTCTCCGAACAATACCGGCAATGCTTCGGCCATGCTGTCGTCCGAGCCGAGAAGCGGGTCTCCGCCTCCGATGATGTACAGGTCTCCTGTCAGGACGCTGTCCCGTATGGTGCCGGAGTAGCCTATCCTTGTCTCGTATACGGATTCGCTGCCGAGCCTGTCAAGTGCAAGTCCTGTCGTGACAAGTTTCATGTTGGAGGCCGGCATCAGCAATGTATTGGGATTCAGGGACACCAAAGTATCTCCCTGCGGCGAAAGCGCAAGGATGCCTGTGACGGCATTTCCCAGAGTGCCGGCTGCGATACTCCCGGCATATTCCATGGCATGGTTCCGGTCTTCGGACTGCGCCTCGCCACGGGCTGCTGATGTCTGCAGAAGCAGCGATATTATCAATGGGAAAGAGAAAAATTCCCTTGAAAAAGAAATCATATCCGAATACTGTTTGTTCTTACTGCCAAATTTACTATTTTTGTATGATTCAGAAGAATTTTCGGGCAGAATCTGGAATTGATAACACTTTTATATTATGGACAAGAACAAGAAATGCGTTCTGGTATCCGGTGGAGCAGGTTACATCGGAAGCCATGTTACTGTCGAACTCATCGAAGCCGGTTATGATGTAGTGGTTGCGGACAATCTCTCGAACTGCGACCTTACCTGTTTCAACGGTGTGAAGAAGATCACGGGCAGGGAAGATATCCCTTTCGAGCAGATAGACTGCTGTGACCAGAAATCCGTGGATATGGTATTCGGAAAATACAGGATCGATGCCGTAATCCATTTCGCAGCCTTCAAGGCGGTGGGCGAGTCCGTAGCCGAGCCTATCAAGTATTACAAGAACAATCTGATGTCATTCCTGAGCATTCTGGATGCTGCCAGGAATCACGGAGGCTGCAATGTGCTCTTTTCCTCTTCCGCCACTGTGTATGGTCAGACGGACAAGCTGCCGGTGACAGAGGAATCACCGCGCCAGCCGGCAGAGAGCGCATACGGAGCTACCAAGCAGATGTGTGAGGATATCCTCGTGGATGTGGTACGGGCTACAGGTGCATACGGCAGCGAGGTGAAGCCGGGGACAGAAGGTCTCGGCCCGGTCAAGGGGATTGCATTGAGATATTTCAATCCGATCGGAGCCCATCCTTCAGCCCTTATCGGCGAGCTCCCGAGAGGCGTGCCTAACAATCTGGTGCCTTATATCACCCAGACAGCCATCGGGAAAAGAGAGTGCCTGAGCGTCTTCGGAAACGATTATCCTACTCCTGACGGTACCTGCCTCAGGGATTTCATCGATATCGTGGATCTTGCCAAGGCGCATGTCGCTGCAGTGGGCAGGATGCTCGACGGCAAGATGAAGAAGGACTACGAGATATTCAATGTAGGTACCGGACGTCCGGTTTCCGTGCTTGAACTTATCACCAAGTTCGAGAAAGTGAACAATCTGAAGCTGAACTACAAGTTCGCACCTCGCCGTCCAGGTGATGTCGTGGCGATCTGGGCCGATACTTCACTGGCAAACAAGGAGCTCGGCTGGAAGGCCGGCCGGACCATAGAAGAGACCCTTGCTTCCGCATGGAAGTGGGAGTGCCACCTTGCCGGTAAATAAGAAAGAGGCTGTGTCGAAATGAGAATTTTGACACAACCTCTTTTAGGTGTGTAAGAATTGATAAAATGCAAGGCATTGAGGGTGAGGGCGACAGGAGTTTACTTCCGTAAATGACTTAGCCCGAATCCCGATAATAACGCAGCAGTTTGCAATTATGACACAC
>CALVDT010000013.1 GCA_944326385.1 uncultured Bacteroidales bacterium
CTCGCTCTGTATCCTGAGGCCTATAGAAAGAGCCTTGTCTCCCGCAGACATCGTCTGTGCCTTCATCTTCGCCAGATTTCCATCCGTGAAGGATACCGTGATTTCGCTGGAAGCCTCGGCGGACGGACATGCGATATCTCCGGAAGCCAATGTATAGCATCCTTCCGACAGAGCCATATAATCCGGATCATATTCATTGAGCTGAGCCTGCGTCATGACCGAAACCGTTGCCGAGCAGGCTCCGTCTCCATCCTTGAGCACCTTGAAGGTAACGGATGGATTTTCCACATTGTACAGATTTACAAGACCTGTCACTGCACCGTCAAAACTGAGGACCGGCTTGGCATCCACGGTATTGTCCTGCAGTTTGTCTTTCTCGCAGCCCGCCACCAATACCGTGGCGGCCGCGAGAGCCATCAAAGATTTAATCGCTGTATTCATAATCAACTGTTTTCTGATGAATCGTTCTCCAATTATTTGCCCCATACCTTCAGTTCGGAGATTGAAACGGAAGACGCTCCGTAGCCGACTTCCTGCTCTCCTTTCCCGCCACTGTCCTGGGACTTGACCATACAGAACCTCATGTACGTAATGCTCTTGCCTGACAGTTCAGGCATCTCACTGAAAATGTACGATGGAGAAGACCACGGCGCCTCTCTGGCCGCGCTGACAGGAAGACCGTCATCTCTCATATTAAAACTGCCGAGCAATACCCAGCCATCTTTGGAATCACGTTCCTCCACCGAAGCCTTGTCTGTAACCCATATCTCAATCTCTGTCGGACAAGGATTGTAGTAAGGCCTGTTCCAGTACTGCAACCTTACGCCTTCCGTAAGAGGCTGAGGGAACTTGACCTGGATAAAGTGATGCCAGTCCTTGCTCTGATATATGTTTGACCAGTTGGATGACCAGAAATCGTCTCCTAAAAGATTGTTTATAAGAGCCGGCAATTCGCCTCCTGCACTTGGTCCG
This sequence comes from uncultured Bacteroidales bacterium, assembly GCA_944326385.1. GTDB lineage: Bacteria > Bacteroidota > Bacteroidia > Bacteroidales > UBA932 > Cryptobacteroides. The sequence continues at coordinate 973 of CALVDT010000013.1, forward strand.
AATTGCTCATTCGTAGCAGTACAAGGAGCATAGAGATTATCAACCGTAAGTTTAATTTCCGATCCCAGCACCATATAAATGATATTGTTGTTGAGTTCATCGCTTTCGACAGTCGCGAGATCTGTTTTGTACATGGAATTGGACACTTCGACCGGGAACAGGTAAAGCTGCGCGGCATCGTGGATTTCCTTCGTTCCCTTAACGAGGCTGATCGTAATCTCGTTCTCACCTGGAGCCAATGTCTTGTTCTCCGAGAAACCGATGACTCCTTCATCAAGGGTGGAGTACGATGTCCCGTTCATCCGGTTGTAGCGTTCTACCAGATCCTTCCGGTATCTTACGGTGAATGTAGATTCCCACTGGTTATCGATTCCTTCCAAGGTGAAATGCAGCTTAGGAAGGTCATACAGATTGCATTTGTCAAGAGCATCGAATCCAAACAGGCTGTTGATGGTATTGTCAGCACCGACAATGCTATGTATAAACGTAGGGCCGGTCACTTCAATAATCCTGAACAGTTCTTTTTTATTGGAATTCACGGCAGCATCCTCGCTGTCTATCCTGAGTCCGAGCACAAGCTGGTTACCCTGAGCCGTCACCTCATCGTAGTATGACTGCATCTTTGCGATTCCTTCAGCGGAAAAAGTCACGGACACATCCTTGGATGGCTCCCCCGGCTGGAAATCGAATGCTCCATCCACGGTATAGTAGCTCTTCGGTACGGCTATGTACGACTGGTTGTATCCGCTCAGTTCTTCCTGCGGAATTGCGGACACCGTCATGGAACATGCGGCCTGAGGATCGCTTCCGCCCTTGAGCACCTTGAATGAGACAGTCTCCGGCTCGTTCCCATTGAACAGACGAATATTCTCATACTGGGCATCCTGAAAACTCAGAACCTTGTGATACGGTTCCGTAGTCATCTCCTGGAGGTCATAGCGGTCCCCGTCACAGGCCGACAGGGCCACGGCAGCCGCAACCGCCAGAAAGGTCTTTATTATAGTCTTCATAAATATTTTCTTTTGGTTCATTCATCAATATCCCGGAGCCTGGACAAGCTGAGGGTCGTTATATATCTCTGTCTGAAGCACAGGGAGCAGATACATCCTGTTATACCACGCATAGTCCCCATCCACCGCCTTTTCCTGGTTGAACTGCTCAATCGTAGGATTCTCGATACGGCTTACAAACGAATCGAGACCGGTTCTGGCGCCAGCCTTGAGATACTGCTCAGCCTCACACCAGCGGCGAAGGTCATAATAGCGCCTGCCCTCCATAAAGAGTTCGATACGGCGTTCCGCCTTCACCCAGTCGAGGATTGTCATATCATCAGTGCAGTCGGCCTCTGTCAGTTCAGGCACGCCTGCACGTACACGGATCTTGTTAAGGGCATTCAGAGCATTCTGAAGCTCGCCTCCCTCTCCGTTGAGATACAGCACTGCACAGCACTCCGCAAGATTGAGATAAAGCTCGGCCATCCTGATCATCGCAAGAGGATACTGTTCGAAAGGCTGTGTCTGGTGACTGAACCTTGTGTGAGGCGGGAAATATTTCTGGGCAAGATACCCTGTCTGGCACTGGTTCTCATCGGACGGGTCATTCTTGAATCCTGTCTTGTCCGGATTCCTTAAGTCTATCTGGAGCGGAGAACCGTCCAGAAGTACCGGACCGAGATCCGCACCGTCGAAAAGCACCCAGGCATAGAATCTCGGCTCCCTGCCGACATTGAGGTTGATGATCATCTCCCTGCCCTGTATGCCTGCAGACTTGAGCCACTCTTCCTCTGCGGGGAACTCATCGGTACCTGCCACCATTTCCGGGAGATGTCCATCTGCCGTATAGAAACTCTTCACCATCTGCAGTGTAGGCCTTATTCCGGACCAGCCCTGCCACATTGCATTGTTGTCGTTCCGCTGAATGACATTCCTCGGCATTGATGCCATGAAGTAGTCCCAGGTCTTGGTATATCCGTCTCCGTTGAAAGCCGTGAAGATAAGCTCCTTGTTTCCCTGAGTCTCGTCCGAAGTCGCAATATAGCGCATCAGTAATGTCCTGTCAAGGAATTTCTTCCCTTCATCAGTCGAGTTGTCTATTCCTGGAATCCAGACAGCGTCATAGTCCACATCCTGGTGCATGTTCTTTATCACATTCAGCTCATCCAGGTCCATAAGTTTGCGGCCGTTATCCTCCGCAATCCTTATCGCCTCTTCCGTTGCTGTCTTTGCCCTGCGCCATTTTTCGAGATCGAAAGTGTGGCTTACGAGTTCATACCCATAGCCCGGGGTCTGATAGTTCGTATTGCGCCATTCAGGGAAAGGGAAGCTGCCGTTCCAGAGCGGTGAAGCTGCATATACCATAAGCCTTGACTTGAGGGCGGCGCAGATTGTCCTGTTTCCCCGTCCGTATGTATCGTTAAGAAGATAACCGGACTGGAACTGAGGAGAAGCGCTCGCTGCATCCAGTTCATTGCAGATATAGTCCACGCAATAGTCGAAATGCGACCTGCCCGGGAAGTCCGATACCGGGGTATCCGTCGGCATGTATTCGTTCACAATAGGGACCGGTCCGAAAAGTTCGAGCAGCCTCATATAATAGAAGCCTTTGAGGAAGTGGGCGTGCGCCCTGTACAGTTCCTTGTCCTCTTCAGTCAGGAAGTACGGATTCTGGTTCTCGAGTTCCCTGAGGAAAAGATGTACGTTGCCGATGGCGCCGTATGTCTCCTGCCATTTCGATGCCGGTACGTTGCTGGCATTCATCAGACCGCGGGAGACATAATATGAATCATAATGCTGGCTGCTGCCCCAGGCATCCGGATAGACATATTCATCCGTAGTACCTTCGAAA
>CALVDT010000014.1 GCA_944326385.1 uncultured Bacteroidales bacterium
TTCCGAAACATCCTGACGGGGTCTTGATGACGTACCCCATGTTGTAAAGCATCCAGATATGCACTTCTCCCTCTGCCGGAGTCCCGTTCCGGATTCCTTCAAGAACCCTGGAGAAGGCCGCGTCATAACAGGCCAGGATTTCAGTTCCGGTCTCCAGGGAGGATGCCAGTCTGTCGTCGGCTTCCAGATAGCTCATGAACGTAAGGTCGGAGCATGCATCCGCGTATTTCTGGATTTCATCGAAGGCTTCCAGCCGTTCTGTCACGTTGTCGTCCATAGCGGAAGTCTTCCACAGCGTTTCCATCACTGCAGGAACTGATCCCCGGTTTTCATTTTTTCCGGTATCCGGTACGGTATTGTCCTTGCCGCAGGACACTGCTGCGGCAAGGATTATTGAAAGTCCGATAAAAATTTTCTTCATCATTTCAGCGAATTGGTTCCCTGAAGATTGCAGCCGCGCATCGGCCATCCGCCTTTTGCGAGAGACGTGCCGATTTCGAAGGCGTTGATTTCAGGATTGGTGCCATAATATAGACGGCCGTCAGGACCTATGACCACAGGACTCATCGTCTGCGCGTCGATAGCGTTCACGGTTTCCTTATTGCCGGAGGCATCGAAAGATACGATATCCTTGCCTCCTCCGTATTCTGATATATAGGCTTTCCCGTCGGCTCCCAAAGCGAAACCTGAATAAGTGTATCCGCTCTTGTCCGACGTGCTCCATTTTACAGTGCCGTCTTTCCTGACCGCATAGACATTCCCGTTCTTCTCGCAGAAGTACACCGTACCTTCCGTATCCACGACCGGATGATAGCAGTCGCCTGCCTGAGACTGGTATTGCCACAGTTCGGTTCCGTCTGAAGTCTTCAGAGCCACGCATCCGCCTTTGGATTTCAGAGTCGCGTAAAGCACTCCGTCATATATGGCCAGCGAACCGCCTCTTTCCGATACTGCATACTCTTTTCCGGCTTTCCATTTCATTGTGCCATCCTCTGAGAATGCCCATATCCCGGGGTTTGTCCCGACATATACGGTTCCGTCTGCGTCAACGGCTATTCCACCTGCGGTGCCGTCCACATCGGCCGACCATTTCTCTGCACCTGAGACAGCATCGAAAGCCTTGAATATCCCTTCATTCGCCAGAACATACAGAGTTCCGTCAGAAGTTACGGCAGGGCTTGCCTGAATCTTTTTCCCGAGAGTCTTGCTCCATTTCAGTTTTCCCTCAGGAGTGATGGCATGGATGGTTCCGTCGTTGTCCTCTGCGGCGAAGTATATCGTTCCGTCAGAACCTACTGCAGGGCCTTCACCGTAAACATTTGCGGAAACCGGACAGCTCCAGATGATTTCCCCGGTGATGGCGCTGATTGCAAAAAGCCCGGTAGGGGCTGTAGGCGATCCCATGTAGAAAGTCTGTCCGTCATGGGAGAATACCACATTCGATGCTTTCTGATAACCGAGTCCGGATGTCTTTGACCAGCCGAAAGCCTCGACAGATACCGTGATGTCAGCAGACTGGGTGCTGCCGTCGGCATATGTCACGGTAACCGTTACTGTGTATGGTCCGGTCTTCGACCAGAGATGGCTTGCCACGGTTTCGTCTGAAGTCATGCCGTCTCCGAAATCCCATTTGACTTCTCTTACTTCATCCTTTATGAAATATGCCTGATTGTATTCGAAAGTTCCGAGTTCGAACTGACGCAGTGCGGTCTTGTCCGTGATGATGGCCTGGATGTCGCCGGGAGTGGCTGTCGCAGTCACTGTTCCGGAATTTCCGTGGCTGTAGACGCATGTCAGGCTGAATGTGTATTCGGTCCCGTTCGTAAGCCCTTCGGCCACGTATCTCGTTTCGTCAGATTCCACTTTTACGCTTCGGGCCTGCTCTCCGTCAGCTTCAATGGTTATCTCGCAGGAATACTCCAGATCAGTGTCGGGAGCCGTCCATGTAAGTACAGCCACTTTGTCTCCGGCTATTGCCCTGAAATCCTTTGCGGCTATTCTGGTGGACTTAGGGGTGGCGGTGGCAGTTATTTCCATTGCCAGACCCTTTTCATAACTCGCCTGCACTCCGAAAGTGTACTGACAGTCATTCACGAGATCGTCGACCGTATATTCGAATGTATCCGGACCTGCATTTGCCGATCCTCCTTCGAGTTCTTCGCTGTCAGGTGTCCACCTGACAATGTATTCGGCAGGATCCGTTTTCCCTTCCTGTTTTGTCCACGTGACTGTCGCACTGCCGTCACCGGCAATGACCTTGATCCCTTCCGCCTGAAAAAGATCGAAATTCGCCTCTTTCAGATCTTCGGGTGCGCAGCCTGCGGCCAATACCGCAGCCGCTGCCAATATGATTTTTCCTTTTATTTTCATAATATTCAATATATTGTTTATGTAGCTTCTCCTTTTATCAGCCCGTCGCCCGTCAATATCCCGGATTCTGCCAGAGCAGTTCGGTATTGTTTATCCTCTCCAGCTCGGTGGTAGGGATAGGGTAGAGCAGCTGGTAATTCTGTATGGAGTGTCCTTCCTCAGCCAGAGCCTCGGCGGCATATCCCATTCTGACCAGATCGAACCATCTCTGTCCTTCATAAGGGAATTCCTTTTGTCTTTCCAGACATACGGCACGTCTGAACGAATCCTGGTCAGGCATGTCGGAGATGTCCAGCATCTCACCGCTGCAGGCACGTGAATGTACCCTGTTAAGCGCCTGAAGGGCAGGGGAGCCGGCACTTCCGTCATAGCCAGCTTCATTCAAGGCTTCCGCATACATCAGAAGCACGTCTGAAAAGCGGAGGAGCACCTGGTCATTCCCGTACTGGTTCGTAGTCGGATCCGGTGTGTCCATGAACTTCTTCATCAGATACAGATTCACTCCGTCTACCTTTTCGTAAGTGATCAGGGCCTTCCTGTCATCGTTGTCCCCATACAGATTCTGCAATATCGGGGTCTGTCCGGAATTGTCCGTCGGATTCGTGATGGAATACCATGCTCCATGTCCCTCTCCGACCACTGATTTGTTGTATCTCACTGCGAAGATGATCTCCGCATTCATCTTGTTGTCCACATCGAATACATCGGCGATATCGTCCAGCAGGTCATAAGGGCCGGAAATCATCGTTCCGAGTATTTCCGCCGCCTCCTGCGGATGTCCGAAAGTCAGATACACTTTCCCGAGCAGGGCTTTGGCGGCTCCGATGGTAGCACGGCCGGCATCATCGGATGCGTATGAAGCCGGAAGCAGGTTCCCTTCCACTATTTCTTCCAGGTCCCCGGCTATAAGTCCGTACATTTCCGCTTCGGAACTGCGTCCGATCTCCAGAGCTTCCTCCACACTTACCACTTTTTCCGTGGTCGGAACACCTCCCCAGAGTCTGTACATATTGAAATAGGTGTAAGCTCTGACGAAAAGGGCTTCGCCTTTGTACTGCTTTTTGAGAGTCTCGTCGAATTCCGCCGCATCGATCCGGTCCAGGACCATGTTGCAGCGATAGACGCCGTTGTTGAAATTCGCCCATGCTTCCTCGATGATGCCGTTCGAAGCCGTTTCACGGAACTGGTCTATGTCGTATCTGTCCTGTGTGCCGGCTGTCGGTGCGCTGAGATAAAGGTTGTCGCT